>JAISSA010000100.1 GCA_031273365.1 Synergistaceae bacterium | reverse complement strand
GGCGTACAAATGGGTGGGGATCAATCTGATTATTTCCCTCGTCGTCCTCGCGTCGGTCAACATGCTGGAAAATCGCTAAATATTCAAGCCCAGGGGGGCAGAGCCCGTTCGCTCACTACTGCCCCCCTTGGACCCCCCGAGAATTAAACGGGATTCTCAAGGGCCTGCGGCCCTTGAGTGGGGTCCAGGGGCAAGGCCCCTGAAGGTTTTTTTAAGGGCAGGGTTGGAGGGATGAAATGTCAATCCAGGTGAAGATCAAAAAGTCCTTCGGGACCTTCGCTCTCGACGTTTGTTTTGAGGCCGGGGACGAGACCGTCGGATTGCTGGGGGCTTCCGGTTGCGGCAAGAGCATGACGCTGAAGTGCATTGCCGGAATCGTGCGTCCCGACGAGGGAAAGATCGTCGTGAACGGCCGTACCCTGTTCGACTCGGAAAGGCACATCGACCTTTCGCCCCAAAAAAGGCGCGTGGGGTTGCTTTTTCAAAATTACGCCCTTTTCCCCAACATGACCGTGGAGCAGAACATTCTGTCCGTCCTGTCCCGAAAGGAGAGAAAGGGCGCGAGGAAGCGCCTTGCCTCGCTCGTCGAGCGATTTTATCTCACGGGGCTGGAGCGGCGCTATCCGGCGCAGCTTTCCGGCGGGCAGCAACAGCGCGCGGCAGTAGCGCGCATCATGGCTGCCGACCCCTCGATCCTGATGCTCGACGAGCCGCTTTCCGCGCTCGACAGTTATCTCCGCTGGCAGCTGGAGGGAGAGATCATGCAGATTCTGGACGATTTCAGGGGGACCGCGCTCTGCGTTTCCCACAATCGGGACGAGGTCTACCGCCTCTGCCGAAAGGTCTGCACCATGAGCCAGGGGCGTAATGAGGAAGTCCGAACCATCGGCGAGCTGTTCAAATCTCCGAATACCCTTGCCTCCTCCCTTTTGTCGGGCTGCAAAAATTATTCGAGGATCACGAGGCTTGACGAGCGCAGGATTCGCGCCATGGACTGGAACGTGGACCTGCGATGCGGCGCGGATATCGCGGAGGACGCCTGTTACGTCGGGGTCCGCTCGCACTGCGTGGAACCCGACACGACAGAAACCGGAGGCGACGGAGGAGAGAACTCATTCCCCTGTCGCGTCCTGCGCGTGATTGACGATGTTTTTTCGACCATCATCAATCTCTGCCCCCTGAACGCCCCATCCTCGCGCGACTTCTCCCGAATCCGAATGGAGCTCCCCAAACGGGAGGCGGAGGCGATTCGGGCCGGAGACGTCGTCCGCGTCAAAATCAAACCGCACGATCTCATGCTCCTGAAAAAATGACGCGACGGTCCTGACAACCCCCTGTGGCGGGGGACACTCTCCTGTGAAGCAGAGCTGGGGGAGTTCTTATTCCTTTTTATGACATCTTTCATCATACATCTCCCACTATAAATTTCTCTGGACTTGACAAGATCATCCGCAGTTTTAAAATAGAATAGCATTGAGCTTCTGCAGGGTCGGCGGCCGGGGCAATTGTAGCCCCGCATTACGTGATCAGGCAGAAGCTTTTTATTAAAAGAAACCGCCCCGCTTTTGCCTCGTGGACATACCATCCGTTACCGTAATCGCTGACACGTAACCGAAAGTATAACGCATTATAGCTAATATATACTGGAATAAAATAACTATTTACCACCTTCTCAAAGTATCAACAGCCCCCAAATCCGCTCCGGAAAAAATTTACCCTCTGTTTTATCGGACTCCCTGCCTTATTTTTTGCGCGCATCGAGCGTTTTTTCCACCCCCCCTTTTATCGAACGAAAGTGCTGCCCTTCATCTCTATAAAATGCCTTGTAGAGCAGCTTTTGGGGAAAATGAAGCTCCAGGGGGGTGGAAAACGTTGTCGTGCAAGGTTTTATGCCTCAAAAATACGGCTTTTGAGGCAAAATTTTGAGAGGTGGAGGTTTGCAGGAGGGGGGGGTGGAAAAAATGACCTCGCCGACCCTCTTGCCATCCTGCTTTAAAAGTGGTAGAGTCAGCACCAGTGAATCCTCGATAGGGGGTTGAAACATGCATCGGCCTTCAACCGCAACGTCGTTTACGGTGTCAGCACCAGTGAATCCTCGATAGGGGGTTGAAACGCGTTGATAACGCGGACGTCTGCCTTCTGCACCGTCAGCACCAGTGAATCCTCGATAGGGGGTTGAAACAAGTCTCACCTGCGGTCGATTTACCTTCAGCCAGTCAGCACCAGTGAATCCTCGATAGGGGGTTGAAACGCTACAAGAAAGGAGGAACAAAGATGTCAGGAAACATGTATTTATTAGCATTCATTTCAGGTATTATAATAGCAGTTGTTATGATATCAAAAATTATTGGACCAGAAGGTTTTGGAATACTAGTAGCGGGACGAGTACTATATAATAAAATAATGAAATAAGGTCGTTAGTCAGCACCAGTGAATCCCCTCAAATTTGCAGGATAAATTCATCAGGTGCCTGCGCGTCAAAGGGAAACGACCTTGTATCGTTCACCCGACGGGTGAAAATTTCAAGGCAGACAAGCTGTGTGCTGATGTGAGTTACAGGGATTCTCTGCCCCCAACCTGCGGATAGGGCTCCTGCGAGTTCTGTTAAAACCCGCAGGAGCCCTATCATTTCCGGGGGTGTACCTCATAGCCCGCAGAGCTACGCAGATCGATTGTTCATTTCAGCAAATTCGAGGCAAAATTTCCCCCACGGGCATGTCGACGTAGCGGAGCCCGCCGATCCGCGTCCTCATCCCCACCATGCGGGGGTGATCGGGGACGACCCGGCCGATGATCGCCGCGTCCCCGGAAATGGGGTTCTGACGAAGCAGACTCAGGCAGTCTTTCGCCTGTTCGGGGGCGACGGCGACGAGGGCGCAGCCCTCCGACGCCAGATACAGCGGGTCGAAGCCCAGAATGTCGCAGATCGAGTTCGTTTCCACGCTGACGGGAATACTCGTTTCCGCGATCTCGACGCCGACGGAAGCGGCCTCCGCCCATTCGCACAAAACCGTCCCCAGCCCGCCGCGCGTGCAGTCTCTCATGCAGCGCAGCCCGTCGAAGCGCAGCAGAGGCTTCAGGGTCGGCCACAACAGGGCGCAGTCGCTGACCAGCCCGGGCGCGTCGAGGTCGAAGCGGGCGGCGGCCAGAGCCGCCCCATGGCGTCCGGGAGAGGTCGAGAGGATCAAAATGTCGCCTTCTCTGAGGTTCCCCGTTCCAAGGACCTGCCGGGAAGCTCTTTTGCCCATCGCGCAGGCGGCGATAAAAATTTTGTCGGCCATCCCGTGGGGGACGACCTTGGTGTCGCCCGCGATCAGCCTCATTCCGCCCTCCCTCGCGGTGTGGGCGGAACTCTTCATATAGCGGTCGAGGACGGCAAAATCGAGCCCTTCCTCGATAATCAGGGAAAGCGTCAGGTAAAGGGGCTCCACTCCGCGAACCGCCAGGTCGTTGGCGACCCCGCAGACCGCCAGCTTCCCGATATTCCCGCCGGGAAAGTCATGAGGAGACACGGTGAAGCCGTCCATCGTGACGGCCATGTCCGAAGCGCCCGCGTCGTCCCCGATAAAGGCGCAATCTTCCATTTCAAATTTTGATATTTTATCCGGCGTCTCAAAACCCGCCATTTCGAAATGGGCGAGGATGCTTCGCGTCAACTGCTGCGTCAGGCGGCCTCCGCTTCCGTGCCCCGAGGTCACCGATCCCGTCGACTCTCCGTTCATCGATATCTGTACCATGCCCCGCACGTCCCTTCACCGGAGACCATGCAGGGACCGATCGGGGTGACCGGCGTGCAGGCCGTTCCATAGAGTTCGCATTCAGGAGGCGTCTTCAGCCCCGAAAGAACCTCGCCGCACCGACAGCCGTTGTCGGGCCCCGCAGTCGGGGGATCGAGGCCGAATTTTTTCGCCGCGTCGAAACGCTCGTAAGGCGTCGCCATGCGGCAGCCGGAATCGGCGATGAGGCCCAGACCCCGCCAGAGGGCGTCGCATGGCTGAAAGACCTCCGACAGGACCCGGCGGGCCGTCGGATTTCCCCCTTCGGGAACGTCCCTCAGCCTCCAGGAGCTCAGCCGAAAGTCGTTCTCCGCGACCTGCCGGGCAAGGTCGACAATCGAGGCCAGTATCTCCTCCGGCTCGAAGCCGGCGACGGCCGCCGCCCTGTGGAGTTCGTCCGTCAGAAACGCGTAATCGCCGAGCCCCGTGATCACGGTGACGTTTCCGGGCAGAATGAACCCGTCGATTTTCAGCGCGGGGTTGGAGCAGAGCGCCCGCATCACCGGCGGCACCGTTTTGTGCAGACACAGCACGGAAAAATTTGCGAGGCCGTGCCGCAGGGCCTGCCGCAGGGTTATCGCCGTCGCCGGGGCCGTCGTCTCGAACCCCACGCCGAGGAAGACAACCTCGCTCGTCGGGTTGTTGCGGGCAACCTCGAGCGACTGCAGGGCCGACGTGACGGTCCTTACTCTGGCGCCGCCGCCCTTCAGGTCCAGAAGGGAACCCGAGGACCCCGGGACACGCAGCATGTCGCCATACGTGAGCAGGATACAATCTCTTTTCGCCAGAGAAAGGGCCATGTCGATCTCTGACGGGTCGGTGACGCACACGGGGCACCCCGGGCCGGAGAGAATCCGAAGCCCCTCCGGCAGCTGGGACCGCAGCCCCGACCGAAAAATCGCCACGGTGTGGGTGCCGCACACTTCCATGAAGGCGACGGGACGCCCCGCGCGCCGAAGAAACTCCGCAAGCCTCCGACAGAGGGCATCGATGCCCGCCGACGGCGACGCACAGACGGACATCTCAGTCATAAAAGGCAGAGGTCCCCGCCGCCCTGTTGATCTCGTCCCACAGGGCGAGCAGCTCCTCAGATTCGCCCCGGTCCAGTTTTTGAATCGCGAAGCCCGCGTGGACAAGAACGGTGTCCCCCACCGTCGGGTTGTCGATCAAATCCAGACGCACTTCCGCCTCGACCCCGCCCGACACGGCACGCGCCCCTCCATCGTCAAAAATTTCCCTTATCGTATAAGGCACCGCCAGACACATGATCTTCCCCTCCGGATAATAAGCGCTAAAATATCTTTATTGTACATGTGTTTGTGCGCAATGTCCCTGTGGGAAAAATGAATGTAAAGGAATGAGGACAACGATGGAAAAACGGGAACACACGACGTACCTTTCGGCGGGCTTCGCCGTGAGCAAGGCCAATCTCAAAATAGAGTTCAGGGGACGCCTCGACAGCCTGTGCGCCGAGGTCGTCGAACTTCAGGTCAGGTTCCAGAAAAACGGACACGTGGAGGCGGTCGAAGATCTGGAGGAGGTTCGAACGAAACTCTGCGACCTCATGACCCGCGAGGCGACGGGGGAAGCCTGCGGGGAGCTTTTCCTCCAGGGACTTTCCCCGGACGAACTTCGCGAGCGTTCCCACCATCCCGCGAAATACTTCGGCATCGGGCACATCCGCGCCCACCATACGATGGGCGAAATTTCGGCGGGGCTGAACACCCTGCGAACGAGGGTGAGAGAAACGGAACTGTCCGCCTGCCGGGCCTTCGAAACGAAGGAAGAGCCGGAGCGTCCGGATATCATAAAGTTCCTGAACCGCCTCAGCAGCGCGATTTACGTCCTGACCTACAAATATCTCCCCGCCGGCTACGACAAAACGATACGGTTCTGACGCAATGAATCGCGTTGTAAGCGTTCATTTCGAGGGGGGAGCGGAGCTTCGTTCGCCCCGCTCCCCTGAGCCTGAACGTTTACAACGCGTTGCAATACGCGGCACGGCCATGTTTCGAGAGCATCTGTCTGGTGCTTTCCGAGCCCCTTTATTTTTTGCTGTTCTTCCCGTCGATTTTCCAAAGTATCGCCATGCTCATCACGATGGCGGAGTAAAAGCCCGCCCCCGCGCCGTAGATCGCGTAAAGCGCGCCGATACAAAATAACTAATATTAACTCGTAAAAGTTATATAAAAGCTATTCTTTCCTGCTTCAACCTGCCTGCCCCTTATCGTTTTGCAGACGATATGAGGTCTTATATGACAGTCCACAGGCAACATGGGAGTATCGGATTCCCCT
>JAISSA010000064.1 GCA_031273365.1 Synergistaceae bacterium | reverse complement strand
AGTCGTCATTCCAGGAGGCTGAGATCGAGGGAAGCGCCCGACTCCTTCGCGATGTCGAGCGCCGTCCGGCCCTCCCTGTTTTTCGCGTGAACGTCCGCGCCCGCGTCGCGCAGAAGCTTTATCAGCTCCGCGTCGGCGCCCTTCTGCACGGCGACCATCAGGGGCGTCAACCCGTCGTCGTCGGAGGCGCGGACCTCGGCCCCGCTTTCCAGCAGCAGGCTGACCATCTCCCGCGGGGAGCGCCTGTTGCCGATCGCCATCGCGAGCGGCGTGATTCCCCTGCCGTAGCGGGCGTTGACGTCAGCGCCTCCGTCGATGAGGGCCCGCACGACATCGGGGTCTCCGTCCGGCCCCAGCGCGTAGTGCAGCGCGGTCTGCCCCTGATTGTTCTTCGCGTTGACGTCGGCCCCCGCCTCGAGCAGCATGCCGATCGCCCCGACGTCCTGCGCCATTCCGGCCGCGAGCGCGAGGGCCGCCATTCCGGCCCTGTTCTTCGCGTTGACGTTGGCCCCGGCTCCCAGCAGGGCCTCCAGGACCGCCTCGCCCCGGTAGTCGAAACACGCCGCCATGAGGGGCGTCGTCCCGTCCCTGTTCCCCAGGTCGACGTCGGCGCTCAGGCGAACCAGCTCGATGATGACCGACACGTTGGGATTGACGAGCACCGCGGCGAAAAGGGGAGTGGCGCCCTCCGTGCCCTTCTCGTTTATATCCGCCCCCGCCCTCGCCAGTTCGGTGATCACGGCGGGGTTCGGGTTTCTTTCGGCGGCGGCCATCATCGGGTACAGCTCGTTTTTGTTGCGGGCGCTCACGTTTGCCCCGGCCTCGACCAGCGCGCGGATCATCTCCGGGTTCCTGTTCTCCGAGGCGGCCAGGATGAGGGCCGTGTTCCCCGCAGGGTCCTTTTTATCCACTTCGACGCCGTTTTTCAGGAGGTCGCGCATCTGCAAAGGGGTCCCTCTGGCGGCCGTCTCAAAGAAGATGCTCGTCATGTCCCCCCCCATTTTGGGGGCGGGCGAGCCCACGGTCTGCGTTCCCCTGACGCTGGCAAAACGAACGGGCAATTCGTCCGCCCCGGCGGAAAAAGCCGGGAAAGCCGGCAAAGTCGACAAAAATGTCGTCAGCAGCGTTAAAGAAATTAAAAAAACGATTCCCGACCCGCACAGATATTTTTTTACTTTTTTTACTTTTTTTACTTTTTTCACAGTCAGCACCTCTTTATCCGTTTTGTAAGAGGGCCCTCAAAAAGCGGCCTGCTTCTATTGTATTATGACATACTATGGAGCACATGAAAGAGAGATGAGTGGGATGTCAGACTTCGACGGGCTCGCCGAAAGCGGCGAGATGTGGACGTATTTGGGCTTCGAGCCATGGGCGCAGGGGGACATGAGGGGCGTGGCCCGTCAGATCACCATGGTGAAGGGAAGCCTGATGCTGCCCATCGCCAAATACTATGCGTGGGACTACATCGTCTGGCGGTATCGGGATAAAACAGACGTCGACCGGGTCATGCGGGAATGGAGGCCCCTGCCCGACGTCGTGACGCAACGTTTTCTGTTCATCGGAGGGCCGTCGTCCAAAAAGCGGCTGGCCAAAAGTTTCTGGCTTGGGCTGAGGGGGTTTCTCGAGGTCTACTTCTACACGCCCGGGGGAGATTGTCACCCGAAGGTCAGGGACCTGATTCCCGCGGTGAACATGGCCTGGGAAAGAAAAGGGACGGGGAAAAAGGACCCGTAAGACGCTTTTTGCCGTTGAATCATGATTATAAGTCGTGAATCGGGATAATTTTGTTGATCAGGGTAATGTGGTTACCAGATAACGAAGAATTCCCGACGGCCGGAATGTGTGTGAAACAGGCGGTCGATAAAGACAGGGCTTAAAATACGTTTATTTTTACGGTATAATACCATCAGGCCATAAGAAATCTGAAAATCCTGAAATGGAGAGGGGGAGTTCCCTTAGCTTAGAGAGCGGCAGGGGGAATGAGATTTACGCGCAAGAGGGGAATTCATAGCCTGTCAATGTTCTCGAAACGGGCATTCGACCCACTTTAAGGAAGGTGAGCAGCCAGATGTTGTTAGGATTGTTCGCAGTAGCTGTCGTGCTTTTTGTTGTATGTTACCACACTTACGGAAAATTTATGGCAGGCATTTACGGACTCAGCGACGAGAATAAGACTCCCGCCGAGACTCTGTTTGATGGCGTCGACTACTGTCCCGCCCATCCCGCCGTTCTTTTGGGGCACAATTTTTCATCCATCGCCGGCGCGGGCCCCATTACCGGCCCCATCACCGCCGCCAACCTGTTCGGCTGGCTTCCCACGTATCTATGGTGCGTCATCGGCTCGGCGTTTCTTGGCGGGCCCCATGACATGGGCGGTCTCGTGGCGTCCATGAGGCACGAGGGCAAATCCGTCGGAGAGGTTGTCGACCGCTGGATCGGCCGCAAGGGGAAGATTCTCTTTCTATTGTTTACTCTTCTTACAATTATACTGGTCGTCGCCGTCTTCCTTCAGCTTACGGCGAACTCCTTCGCCGCGGACCCCGCCGTGGCTTTTTCCGCGACGCTTTACATCTTCATGGCGGTCGTGTTCGGCGTCCTGATTTATCGTCTGCACGTGCCCCTGTGGCTGATGACGATAGTCATGGTTCCCGTCATCATCGGCGCCTGCTGGTTCGGCAATCAGAACAGGGTGATCTCCAACTATTTCTCCCTTTCCGGGAACCCCGTGCTCGAGTTCTATGAGGCCGCGGACGGAACGCCCATCGACACTCCCGAAAAATTCGAGGCCGCCAAAGCCGCGGATGACGGCACCCTGGCGAACATCGAAAGTCTCGACGCCCTCAGGAGCGCCCAAAAGGCGCTGAACAACACAAACATGGAGAACTGGCGCTGGGTGCTGATGGTCTACATTCTTCTGGCCTCCGTCCTGCCGGTGTGGCTGCTGCTTCAGCCCCGCGACTACCTGGCCTCCTACTTCCTCTACTTCGCCGTCATCGTGGGCACCATCGGCATGGTTCTGGGAGGAGACCGTTTCACGGTTTCGCTTCCGGCCTTTAAATCCTTCGTGGGCGCCAACGGCGATTACCTGTGGCCGATGCTCTTCATTACGGTGGCCTGCGGAGCTCTCTCCGGCTTTCACGCGCTGGTGGGCAGCGGCACGACCTCCAAGCAGATTCGCAAGGAGAAGGACGCCGTCCTCGTGGGTTACGGCGCGATGCTGATCGAGGGAGTCGTGGCCGTCATCGCCATCGGAACGATCATGATCTCCGGCACGATGCTCGGGGACCCGATGAACACCTACGCGACGGGGTTCGGTCAGTTTGCCGGCATCATTGGCATCGACCCGAGAATCGGTAAATCGCTGGGCCTGCTCGCGGTGAACACCTTCCTTCTGACGTCGCTGGACACGGCTACCCGTCTGGGGCGCTACCTGCTGCAGGAGCTCTCCAATATGCAGGTGGACCGCTACTCGGCCACTATCGACGTGATTGCCGTCGCGATGGGGCTGTTGCTGGTGAAAACTCATAATCCCGCGGGCGCGCTCATCCCCGCATGGGCGGCTCTGTGGCCGATGTTCGGCTCGGCGAACCAGCTTGTGGGCGCTCTCGTCCTTCTGGCCGTCGCCGTGTGGGTCAAGCGCGCGTTGAAGAAGCGCAACGACTGGCTGATGTACCCCATGTGGTTCATGCTGGCCACGACCATCGCCGCGCTGGTGCTGATGATCAAGACGCATCTGGTCGACAGGCTGGCCGCCGAGCTGGCGCCCAACTGGCTTCTGGGGGGATTGTCCGTCGTTCTGGCGGTTCTCGCGATTCTGATGGTGCAGCAGGCGTTCTCCGCCCTGAAGAAGGATCACACGGTTTAGGATCCCGAGGAGAAAAATCAGCCCCGTCCCCGAACAACCGGGAGACGGGGCCTTTTGTTTCCTGTTGCGTTACTGCTTACTGCACGCGACGGAACTGTCAGTTATAACTGGCGCACAAATTCCATAAATTCGCGCAGGGCGGAGCCGTTGGTCCAGGGAATGTTGACGGAATGCTTCAGCAACAGGCCCTGCGCTCCTTTGGCAAGGATCTGACAGCTGAAGTCGTTGTCGGAGAACATCAGGTCGAACTTGAAGACCGTATCGAACTGTCCGTCCATGGCCAGATATTTTCCATCGCTTGTGATAAACAGACTAAGTCCCTTAAGGCTCATTGTTTTTTCAATAAAGTTCGTAATAACGTAGGATACCGGTTTCATTATTATTCCCCTCCTGCGCCTGTTGCAGTATTGGCGCTCCATTGATTTCCTGCCATATTAACATTTGAATCGCAGGAGAACAAGATCGTCGACTCCCATTTTACCGCTAAAAACCCGGAAAAGCCGACACTGTTCAGGCAGGGACAACGCGAGCGTCATCGCAGGTCGTGCGCCGCTCTTTGCATCATCGCCCGGATATAGCCGAGGGCGTAGGCCATGCCCGTATGCCAGGGAGACGGCGAGGCCACCAGAGGCGAGTGATCCGGGATGATGACGCCCCGAAAGTCGTTGCGGTGCAGAATTTCGATGACCCTATAGACGTCGATGTCCCCGTCGTCGATGAACGTCTCGCGATAGTTCGGAACGCGTCCCCGCACGTTGCGGAGGTGGACGTAACCGATGGCGTTCTGCGAGGCGTAGCTCTCGATAGCGTCGTAATAGTTGCAGCCGTTCATCTCCGCCAGCGTTCCGACGCACAGTTCGAGCACGTTGCTGTGGCTGGGGTGCAGGTCCAGAAGCTTCTGGTAGAGCTCTGGCCGCCAGACGAGGCGCGGCGTTCCGCGCACGAAAGCGAAGGGAGGGTCGTCGGGATGCGCGGCCAGCTTCACGTTGGCCTCCTCCGCGACGGGCAGCAGTTCGTTCAGAAACCAGGCAAAGCGTCCCCACAGCTCGTCGTGCGTGATCCGGGTCGCCTCGTTGACCCCCGCGGGGTCGTCCCGGTACCGCTCGGGGTCGTAGAACATATTCCAGACCATTCCGCGCGGAATCGGACGCGTGACGTTCCCGTCCACGCCGACGGACTCCGCGCCGCCTCTGGCGAAAAGTCCGCTGACGCGCCCGGCGACGCCCGCCAGGCTGAAGTTGTAGCCGATCATGGGGATACCCGCCGCCCCGATATTGTGGATAAGCTGTTTCAGCTGCTCCATCTGCTGATGTTTTTCGGGACCGTCCAGCAGAACGTCGTACCAGAACCCGGGATCGAAATTTTCGATCGCCTCGAAGATCAGGCCCTCTTCTTCGACCTGCCGGCGGATGGCCAGCAGCTCGTCCTTCGTCCATATCGTCCGGTTGCGCGTCACGCCCCACCCGTCGTCGTCGCCCACCGGCTGATTGTCCACCGTCCCCGCCGCGGGCGTCTCCCTGTGGAAGTAGTCCACGAGGTGGATGACGAGATGCGTGCAGCCCAGCTGCTTCGCGTACTGAAAATTTTCCCGGGTCAGCTGATGCCGGTAAAACACCATTGCAAGATTCATAAAAGACCGGTCCTTTC
>JAISSA010000057.1 GCA_031273365.1 Synergistaceae bacterium | reverse complement strand
ATCCCTGGCTGGAGAAAATTCCCGTCATCTTCCTGACGGGCAATCACGACGTCGATGTCGCGGTCAGGGGCCTCACCTCGGGCGCCAGAGATTTCATCACCAAACCCGTCGAGCAGAACATCCTGCTCCACAGGATAGAGCTTCACCTGCGCTTCGCCTCGTGGCAGTCGCACCTGGAGGGCACCGTCAGGGAGATGTCGGACAGCATCGCCGCCTCCTTCGCGGAGCTGATCGAGTGTCGCGACGAGAACACCGGCGGACACGTGGTGCGCACGAGCCGGTATGTGGAACGGCTTGGGCACGAGCTGCTGAGGAGGGGGCTGTTCTCCGAAGAGATCTCCGAGGAGGGGCTGGCGACGATCGTGCGCGCGGCACCCCTGCACGATATCGGCAAAATCGCTATCAGCGACCGCATCCTCCTGAAACCGGACCGCCTGAACGACGAGGAATTTTCCGCCATGAAGCGCCATACAGTTATCGGCGCGGAGATTTTGGAGAACATGTACGCGCGCACTCCCACCCAGAGCTACCTGCAGTATGCCGTGATGATCGCCGCCTCCCACCACGAGAGGTACGACGGAAAGGGCTACCCCCACGGCCTTGCGGGGAACGATATCCCCCTCTGCGGGCGCATCATGGCGGTGGCGGACGTGTACGACGCCCTCGTCGACAATCGCGTCTACCGAAAGGCGATGGGCCATATGGAGGCCTGCCGCATCCTTACAGACGGCAGTGGAACTCAGTTCGACCCTGCGCTGATCGAAGTTTTCGAGTCCTGCAGCCCGGATTTCGAAAAAATGGCCCATTAGATGTCCTGGATTGGAGATGTCCTGGATTGTCGGCCGGGCCTGATGTTCGAGATTAATGTCCGGGATTAATGCCTGAGCTGGATGTCCGTGACCGACGTCCGGAGGGGAGCCCGATGGAAGAGTTCGAATCGGAAGAGTTCGAATCGTTCAGCGCGACCCCGGAGCAGGAATGCGAGATGCTTCGGGAGCGATGCAAAAAGCTCGAGAGGGAGTATCGAAAACTCGAGCGCCGGCATCAGCGTCTGGAAAGCGACTACCGACGCATCGGGGTCATGTACAGGAGCGCGGAACGTCTGCGCGACGTCAACGAGGCCGACAAGGAGCTTCAGTATTTCTACAATCGCCTCCTGCTTCAGACGTGCGCCGACGTGATCTTCGTGCTGGACAGGGACATGCGCGTCGTGCTCGCCACGGACGCGCTGGCGCGGTTTCTGGGCCTTGACGAGGGCGGGGAAATCGTCAGCTATCATGTGGAATCTTTTTTTGCGCGCCGAATATCCTCCGAGTGGACAGGAGAGCTGTTTGCGAGGTGCCGAAAGGTCTTCGCGACCTCCCAGCCGCAGAGCTACACCCAGCGGCTGGTGCTGTCGAACGGAGAGAAATTTACCGCCGACTGCTCCCTGTCTCCCGCGGTGGACAAAAACGGGGTCCTCCACGGCGTGGTTTTCGTCATGCACGACGTCACGGAGCTCGACAGGGCGAAGGAAAAAGCGGAGGAGGGCTCGCGGGCAAAGGGAACCTTTCTCGCCACGATGAGCCACGAAATTCGTACCCCTCTGAACGCGATCATCGGCCTTTCCGAGGTGGAGATACAAAACGAGCTTCCGGGAAAGACGCGCGAGAACCTCGAGAAGATCTACAACGCGGGGTCGATCCTGCTCGGCATCGTCAACGACATCCTGGACATCTCCAAAATCGAGTCGGGGAACCTGGAACTCCTTCCGGCGGAGTATGACATCGCGAGCCTCATCAGCGACACGGTGCAGCTCAACATCGTGCGGATCGGCTCCAAGAACGTCGCGTTCGAGTTTTCGATGGACTCGACGATCCCCGCAAACCTGTATGGCGATGAACTTCGGATAAAGCAGATTCTGAACAACCTGCTTTCCAACGCCTTCAAGTACACCGACGAGGGACGGGTGACCCTCCGGGTCGGCTGGGAACGGCGCGAAAGCGGAGCCTGGCTGATCTTCACCGTGAACGATACGGGGCACGGCATCAGGGCGGATGACATGTGCCGGCTCTTTGAGAAGTATACCCAGCTCGACGCCCGCGCAAACCGCCGCATAGAGGGAACGGGCCTCGGCCTTTCCATAACGAAAAAACTGGTGGACCTGATGGGGGGCACGATCACGGTGGAGAGCGAATACGGGAAGGGCAGCGCCTTCATCGTCGCGCTGCCGCAGGGGATCGTCGATGAAACGCCTCTGGGCCGGGAGGTCGTGGATGGCATGAAAAATTTCAGCTATCTGGAAAAACGGCAGATGCGGAACAGCAACCTCGTGCGCGCGTATATGCCCTATGGGAAGGTGCTGGTGGTGGACGACGTGCCGACCAACCTGGACGTGGCCCGGGGCCTGATGCTGCCTTACGGCCTCACGATCGATTTTGCCTCCGGCGGGCGGGAGGCGATAGAAAAGATCCGCGAGGAAAAGACGCGGTACGACGTGGTGTTCATGGATCACATGATGCCGGAGATGGACGGCATCGAGGCGACGCGCGCCATCCGGGCGACGGGCACGGACTACGCGAGGACGGTGCCGGTCGTCGCACTGACGGCCAATGCCCTGACCGGGAACAGAGAAATGTTTCTGGAAAACGGGTTCAACGACTTCATCTCCAAGCCGATAGACATCCTGCAACTGGACGCGGCGCTCAACCGCTGGATACGGGACAAACAGGACGCAGAAACGCTCTTCCGGTCGGAACCGGCCGTTGAAGTCGAGGAGGTGTCGCCCATTTTTGGCTTTACGAAGCTTTACCATGTGAAGGGCATCGATTTCGCCGCAGGGGTCGAGAGCTACGTCAACGAGGGAACGTACCTGGAGATCCTGCGTTCTTACCTGCAGCACATACCGGACCTGCTCGAAAAAATGCGGTCGCCTTCCAGAGAGACCCTGAACGACTACATGGTGACGGTGCACGGGCTCAAAGGCGCGAGCCGCGGAATCTGCGCCGGGGAGATCGGCAAATTGGCGGAGGACCTGGAGGCGTTGGCCAGAGCCGGAAATTTCGAGGCGGTGCAGGCAGGCAACGGCGTCCTGATCGAGGCCGTCGAGGCGCTGCTTTCCGCTCTGAGAGAACTTCTGCAAAGCGCGACCGGAAACGTCGCCCGGAAGGACCGCAAACCCAGGCCGGACACCGATGCGCTGAAAAAGCTGCTGGAGGCGGGCAGGCATTTCAGGACGCTGGAGATGGAAGAGATTATGGCGGAGCTGGAGCGCAGCGACTACGAATCCGGCGGCGAACTGATCGAGTGGCTGAGGCAGCAGCTCGACGTTCTGGAGTACGAGGCGATGGAAAAACGCCTGCAGGATGTCCTCGACAATGAATGAAAAGCATATGGGTGAAAAACACATGGACGAAGAATATATGAATGAAGAACACATAAATGAAGGACCTGTGAATGAAGAACAGGACGTCGCTTCCGGCATCCGCAACACGTCCGTGGACGGCGCCTCCGTCGTTCAGCGCATGGCGCACATTCTTTTCACCGAACTGTACCCGTCGAAGAAATTCAGGCTGGGCAGGTACGACTTCGCTTATGATCAGTACATCGACGAGACCCGCGTCGGTTCCGGCAAAGGCGGAAGGATACGTTTGCGATTCATGACGACCGCCGGCGAGCATTACCGCGCCCCCGAACAGAATCTGACGCTGATGTCGCACGCCGGCAACGAGGCCATCGTCCGGCTGTCCGACGAAATTCCCTGTTTCGAGGAGCTGGAGCAGGCCGCGAAGATTCGCAGGTACGTGAGCCAGCGCGACGTCTCGCAGTTGCCGGAGAGCGTACAGGGCATCCTCCGCGGGAGGGAACGGCAGGCCCAGGCGCTTGAAGAACGGGCCGGGGAGCATATTGAGAGGGCGATACAAAACGCCGACTTCTACGTTCACGGAGCAAAAATTGAAATAAAACACGGCAGCGCCATGGAAAAACTGGATTTCGTGCTGGGCAGGCTGATCGAGAGCGTGTTTGACAGGCTGAATATGGTGAATGCCTTTGTCGAGAGCGACGCCGACATTCTAAGGATCCTGGACGGAGAACAGGAGGCGGCGGGGGCCCAGGGGAGATTTCTCAATAACGACGATGCCCTGGACGAAATCGCACGATGGCTCGAATCGCGGAGCCGGTCCCGCATGCCCACGTCCATGGGAGACGTGCAGCGCCGTTACGGCGACGTCCCTTACGGCTGGCGCGAGATCGACATTGCCGCCCTCGTCGCTCGCCTGATTGCGGGGCAGAAAATCTCCGTCGGGTACGGCGGGGCGATCGTCGCCAGGGACGACCGCAGGCTTGTGGAGTACCTGCGCGGGAAGGCCGCCGACAGGGTCGTCATCACGCGAAGAATCGCCCCGCCGGAAGACCTGACGCGCAGAAGCGTCGCCTTCCTGCGCGACTGTTTTGGAGCGATGGACATCCCCGCCGACGCAGACGGCCTGGTGCACTTCGTCCTTCGGTTTTTTGGCGGAAAGGCCGCCCATTACGGAAACCTCGTTGAAAACGAATACGCCCGGGCGCGGTATCCGCAGAAAGAGACCGTGACGGCCGCGTACAGGCTGATGAACGATATTCTCTCCCGGCGCGGGGACGACATTGCCCTGCTGAATCGCCTGATGCAGAGGCAGGGCGACCTGAAGGACAGCGCTCGGGACATGGAAGAGGTCGAAACCTTCTTCGAAACCCAAAAAAGCGTCTTCGACGCCGCGCTGAAACTGCAAAACAGCCTGCAGGACGAACAGGATTATTTCGCGACCGACGCCGACATAAGCGGGAAGATCGCTGAAATATCCTCTATCCTCGGGAGCCCGAAGCCCTACGACAGGATTGACGACCTTACCGGGCTGATGCAGGCTGTCCGCACGGCTTATGACGAGCTTTTGGCGCAGAAAAAGGACGAAGTGCAGGGTATCGTCACGCAGTGCATGGGAGATGTGCATACGCTGGCGGGCTCCCGCAATTTTCTGAGGGGCGCGGTCACGAAGGCGGACGACCATTTCACGAAGAAGAAAGAGGAAGTTTTGGCCGCAGCGTCTCTGACGGTGCTGGACGCGATGATTCCCCGGCTATTGGGCTTCAGGGATACGGTGTGCAGGCGCATCGAGGCGATGATGCAGAATGCGTCGGCGCAGGGCGGCGACAAAGGCGAGCCCGCAACACGCAGGAAAATCGCGACGGTTCGCCGATACGAGATCTTTCCCGCCCGCAGGCTGCAAAGCAGAGAGGACATCGATCAGTATATAGACGGGATCCGCAGGAAACTGTACGCGACACTGGAGGGCAACGAGGGGATTCAAATAAACTGAGCGCGAGGGCCGAAAATTAACGGGGTCAGGGGACAAGTTCCCTGCGGGGCGGGGGGCGGAGCCCCGCAGGGAATTAAGCACGCCTCCCGGAAAAGCGCCGCCCGCTCAATTTTCAAGGATCCGGATATAGCCGGCGTCACAGGCCCCAGACGTGAACCTCTCTCTTTCCGCAGCGTTCGACGCGTTCGAAAATCTTTTCGCCCCAGCTTCGGTCGGGGCGCTCGTCGCAGATTACCAGGTGCGCCTCTTCGGCGCTGGACTGTTCCGCGTAACGGGTCGTCTGCTCCAGACCCTTGCTGAAAACTCCCCCGGGGTCATGAGACGAAACGCG
>JAISSA010000039.1 GCA_031273365.1 Synergistaceae bacterium | reverse complement strand
CGGGGCTATCTCTGACCGCCCTGTCCACCGCGGCCTCGATGCGATTGTACCCCGTGCAGCGGCACAGGTTGCCGGAAAGCGCGACTCGCACCTCCTCCCGCGAGGGGTTCGCGTTTTTCCGGAGCAGCGCCCGCGCGGCCAGAATCATTCCAGGCGTACAGAAGCCGCAGTGCACGGCGCCCTCCTCGACGAAGGCCCTCTGCAAAACGTCGGGGTTCTCCGACGTGCCGAGGCCCTCGATGGTGAGAATATCCGCCCCCCCGACCTGAACGGACGGGATCATGCAGGCGTTGACCAGCCGGCCGTCCATAATGACGGAACAGGCCCCGCACTCTCCCTCCCCGCAGCCTTCCCTGCATCCCTTCAGGTTCAGTCCGTCGCGCAGCAGATCCAGAAGCCGCGTCATGGGCCGCGTTTCCACGACTTTCGGCACGCCGTTGACCGTAAATTCGATTTTCAAAGTGACGCTCCCCTCCCGTTTCCGCTCCTCAGATTTTCTCACGTTCCCGTTTCTTCACGTCCCTGCATTGTCAAAAGCCCGTGGAGCTCCTCCCCCGTGAGCGGGATTTTCGTCGCGAAGACCCCGAGGGCGTTTTCGACGGCGGCCGCCATCGCCGGCGCGCCCCCGTCCATCGGCAGCTCCCCGATGCCCTTGGCCCCATACGCTCCGACAGGGCAGGGGTCCTCGAAGAGTTTCACGCTGAACTTCGGGGCATCGAGCGTCGTCGGGATCAGATAGCCGTTCAGGTGCCCCGCACTGTATTTTCCGTCAGGCGTCAGAGAGAGGTCCTCGAGGCAGCTCCAGCCGTAGGACTGCAGCACGCCGCCCTCGATCTGACCGACCGCCTGAATCGGGTTGATCGCGCGCCCGACCTCGGCGGAGACGGTCGACTCCAGAGGGGTGATCTCGTACGTATCGCAGTCCACCTCGATCTCGACAACCTGCGCCATCCAGGAGTAAGCCCTGTAGGCGCGTCCTTCATATTTTTCATCGTCCCACGCGGCCGCCGGGTCCGGCTTATAAGCCGCCCGACCGACCAGACGCCCTTTCGTCGTCAGCCAGTCCGAAGCGGCCTCGTCGAAACCTGCGAGAATCTCGTTCCCCCCGCCCCAAAAATTCCCATTTTTATAAGTCACGGACCCGGCCTTTTTCGTCTCCGCGACGTGGACCCTCAGCCTCTCGACCAGGTCCAGCGCGGCGTCGCGCACGACGCTCCCGACGTACATCGTCGTGCGCGACGCGACGGTCGGGCCGCTGTTGGGGACCTTCGACGTGTCCGGACGCGGATGGCGCACCCTGTCCGGGGACAACCCCAGGGCCTCGGCCGCGATCATCGGAAGCACGGTGGACGCGCCCTGCCCCATGTCCGTGCTGCTGGAGAGGATATCCAGCACGCCGCCCGGCGTGTATTCCACCTCGACCACGGTCCCCATGGTGTCCTCTCCGCTGCCGGTAAAACCCCCTCCGTGCATGCAAAGCGACAGGCCAACGCCCCTCCGGACGCGGCCCGTTCGCTTTTTGTACTCCCCGTATTTGCGCCGGTAATCCGCCCTTTCGACGACGTCGTTCAGAACCCAGGCGGCCCCCTCGACGCCCTCGTCCATCACCTGACCGAACGGAAAGGAATCGCCGGGACGCATGACGTTCTTCAATCGCAGCTCCAGCGGCGTCATGCCCAGGGTCGAGGCGATTTTATCCATCTGCCGCTCCATCGCGAAGAGGCTCTGGGGCGCGCCAAAGCCTCGAAACGCCCCGTTGGGCGGCGTATTCGTCGCCACCGCGCGCGCGTGGATGGACGCGTTGGGTATTCTGTACGCGCCTCCGCTGTGCAGGATAGCGCGGGACAGCACGACCCTGCTCATGCTCGTGGCCGCGCCGCCGTCCAGAAGCAGGTCGATCTCGACCGCCGTGATGGTTCCGTCCCGCTTCACGCCCGTTCGGTGAAAAATTTTGGAGGGATGCCGCTTGGTGGTGCACAGAAGGTCCTCCGTCCTGTCATAGATCAGCTTCACGGGATGTCCGCAGGCTCGGGCGAGCAGGGCCACCCAAACGGCCATGACCGACGGGTAGTCCTCCCTGCCGCCGAACCCCCCGCCCGTCGTACTCTGCCGCACCGTCACGTTTTTCGCGTCGAGCTTCAGTGCCCTCGCCACCGCCTCATGAACGTACCAGGGGCACTGCATGGAGCCCTCGATCTCCACCCCGTCCGCCTTCGGCCACGCGATCATTCCCTGGGTCTCGAGGCAGACGTGCTCCTGATAGGGGGTGCGATACGTGCCCTCCACCACCACGTCGGCCTCCTCGAATCCCTTCTGGACGTCTCCGCGCCGTACGAAAAATTCGTCGATGACGTTCGGCGCTTTTCCCTCCTCCGCCCATATGACGGTCTTCGCCTCGAGAGCATCCTCGATGGTCAGCAGGGGCGCCTCCTCGACGATGTCGACTCTGAGGTGCGCCAGCGCTGCCGCGACGCCGGTCGCGTCGGGCGCGGCCACGATGGCCAGGGCCTGGGTGGCGAAACGAATCCTGTCCCTCGCCAGAATTTCGTAGTCGTCCCGAACCATGGAGACGACGTTGGGGCCGGGCAGGTCCTCCGCCGTGACGACGACGACCTTCGTCCAGTCGAAGGCGGGATCTCCGGTTATGCCTCTCAGCCTCCCCGCAGCGACCGGCGAACGCAGGACCCCCGCCGTCCACGCGCCCGGAACGTCGAGATCCGCGATAAAAGGCGCTTCTCCCGCGGCCTTAGTCAGTCCGTCATGACGCGGCAGCGACCTGCCCGTCACGCTGAACGTATCCGACACGATGAGATCACTTCCCCTCTTCAAAACATCAGACGTAATTATAGCAAGGGTCTTTTCCGTAAGTTATTTGCTCTGCAGCCTTTCGCTCGTTAGCCATGGAGTCTGTAAAACGCCCGCTTCAAACTCTCAGATCGTTGGGCTGCGCGTTCCGGCGACCAGGTGTCGTTCACCCATTTCTCCAACACGGCGTTGTATCCGACCCCCTGAAACAGGTTCGAGCCCGATACCCTCACGACATCGTCACGGACGTATTTTTTGACGCGCTTCAGGAGGTTCAGCAACTCCCTTTTCGGGTCTTCCATGTTGTCCGGGTCGGATGAAAGTTTAGGTTGGCCGCCAAGGAGATTTCGCATGGCTTCATGATCTGCCAGAAGCCACGCTTCCACTTCGCGGACGGCGATGCGGAAAAACATTCCCGGAGGTATGGCGTTCCCTCCCGTCCATTCCTCTATTAATGCAACCGGACATGGACACGCTTTGGATGGGCGATCCATATCCACAATCAACAAAACCGCTTCGCGCTTCGCTATTTGGCAATACTTCGAGAAATTCTTCTGTAATTTACTTTTACCGTTGCTGATACGAGGTTGTTCGATGATGTTCCAGCCCGTGACGGTTGCAATTTTGCGCCCTACGCTTTCGCTCAACGAATCTTCCACTGCCAATACAAGACTTTTCATATCCGTTAAATCGCGCTCAGGTGTTTTGCTGTTTCAAGAGCGATTGCGGGCAGCAGAACCTCTGATACAGAAAAACCGTCTCTCAGAAGTGCGGCTTCCCGTTCGTTGATTGTTCGTATGCTGGTTCCCTCTTTTTCCGGTTCCAGCAAAAGCACGCCTCTCGGATCAATACCTTCATTACTCAAAAGAGCTTCGCTGTGGGTACTCGTCAATATCTGGCGGGGGCGTTTTTTTCGGTCGCGGTTGACGCGTTGAAACAACAGCGGGATCTGTTGCACAATCGAATTATTGAGGGACAGTTCGGGTTCTTCCAGCAACAGGAGAGAATCTCCTTCGTAGAGTATCCAAAGCAACGCCAGGAGCCGCAGTGTGCCGTCTGAAAACTGGTCCTCTCTTTGCCAGCCGGCTCCGGGGCGATGGTGAACATAACGCGCTTCGAGATGAGGGTGTCCGGTGGCCCTGTCTTTTATAAAACGAAGCTCATGAAAATGCGGTACCACCCAGGACAGGCTTTCGCCGAGTTTTTTCAGGCGCGAATCTCGTATGTGCTTTGGTTCTCTCGCCACGCGTTCGAGGAATCCCTGTCCAAAAGGATCGCCCTCCAAAAGCTGTCCACCTATCCGATCGCCGAATTTCAAAAGCTGCGGAATTAAATGAAGGTACGTTATTCCCTCAAAATGTTTCGCGAGGCTACGAAATCTCAAATTGGCCTGTATCTGCTCCATGGCCGTTTGCGTCAGGCGCGCCGGATCCTCTGTGTCCTCTTTGTCGGGCCTGAGCAAAAGGCGATCATCGTTATGAAAGACTTCTTCCGATGACACCGAAATTCTGTGTTCTCCCCTGGCTTCATTCCTGAACGCCAGAATATAACGCCAATCCGAGGGTGTGTCCAACGATTCCGAAAGATGGATCTCGATTCGGACCTCCGGGTCATTTCGAGCGTGCAGGCAGCGTACCTTTTGGATACCACCCCTGTCATGCATCGCTTTTTGAATCCCTCCACCCTGGCTTTTGCTCACATCTCTCAAAAAACGGAAAACATCCAGCAGGTTGGATTTGCCGGAGGCATTTGCTCCCAACAGGTAAGTACGCTCGTGCAAAGGTATATCCACTTCAATGAAATTTCTCCAGTTTCTGAGTAGAAGTCGAGTGACAATCACGTTAAGCGCCTCCTTTTCCCAAAACAGCCTCCGCGCTGTCGGTCAGCTCCGCCAAACCAGAATTTCGTAGTCGTCCCGAACCATGGAGACGACGTTGGGGCCGGGCAGGTCCTCCGCCGTGACGACGACCTTCGTCCAGTCGAAGGCGGGATCTCCGGTTATGCCTCTCAGCCTCCCCGCCGCGACCGGCGAACGCAGGACTCCCGCCGTCCACGCGTCCGGAACGTCGAGATCCGCGATAAAAGGCGCCTCTCCCGCGGCCTTAATCAGTCCGTCATGACGCGGCAGCGACCTGCCCGTCACGCTGAACGTATCCGACACGATGAGATCACTTCCCCTCTTCAAAACATCAGACGTAATTATAGCAAGGGTCTTTTCTTCTGAGACAATCCACCCAGTATTCATGAAAATAAATTGACTTTTTGCGGAAATTACGCATAATTTTGGATACGTTGCAGATACACCCTGGATATTGGGGGCGATGTTATGTTGCTCGAGTTTCGTGTAAAAAATTTCAGGTCCATTCGCGACGAACAGGTATTGAGCATGGTGGCGAGCAGGGACACGTCACTTGAAGATACCCATGTGGCCAGACCGGACGGTATTGCTCAGCGAGCCCTGAAGTCGGCCGCTATTTACGGCCCCAACGCGGGAGGCAAATCGAACCTGCTTCAGGCGCTCGAATTCATGAGGACGAGAGTCGCCGGGAAGCAGTTCTTCAGTGTTCTCTTTCCTGACGACGAAGAGGAGAGCTGTCCATTTTTCAGGCTGGATCAGGCATCAAAGAACACCCCCGGCGAATTTGAGGTAATCTGTACGGATAAAGGCGTGCGCTATCAATATGGCTTTGCCCTGCTGCGAACAAGGGTCGTCGAGGAGTGGCTGCTGGTGTACAGGGCGGATAAGCCGCAGGAGTGGTTTCACCGGACAGCCGACGATAAGACCGGTGAAGATGTTTATAAATTCAGCTCTTACTTCAAGGGGCAGAAGTTGACGTGGCAAAAGTCGACGAGAAAGGAAGCGCTTTTCCTCACCGTTGCCGCCGGCCTGAACAGTGAACAGTTGCAGCCGATTTACAACTGGTTTTCGTCCTGCTGCACCTGGGTAAGCCAGCCCGTCTTTTACGGCAAATTGAATTTCAGCGCTTTAAAAGACGAGGAAAGCAAACGAGATATAATGGCTTTCATTTCATCGGCAGACCTCGGTATAACGGATGTTGTGCTCAGGCCGGAAATCGAAGAAGCGCCGGCCCTGCAGCAGGGTAAGAAAAACGGGACGAACCCTCGCGAAATTCTGCGCCCGATGTTCGTACATCGAACCGATGAAGGGGCAAACGAGGAATTTGATCTGCAGGAAGAATCGAAAGGAACGCAACGCCTTTTTTTGCTGGCTTTTTTCATCCTGAGAATACTCAAAGAGGGCGGCGTGATGATTATCGATGAGCTTGAATCCAGCCT
>JAISSA010000294.1 GCA_031273365.1 Synergistaceae bacterium | reverse complement strand
GTGGACTGTCATATAAGACCTCATATCGTCTGCAAAACGATAAGGGGCAGGCAGGTTGAAGCAGGAAAGAATAGCTTTTATATAACTTTTATGAGTTAATATTAGTTATTTTGTATCGGAAAAAGCTGATATACACGCATATCGAAATGCCGCTCACGGCGCTTGCCGATTTCGAGGAACTCGGCCGCACGGACCCGCTCTTCGCGAAACTCGACGACAGCCTGAAACGCAACAACGGGCTCTGGAACGCCGAGGCGGAGCGCATCCTTTTGGGTACGGCCGGCCGTTAAGGAGCGTTAAGGAAGGGAGGATTAACGATGGAAACCCTGTCGGGCAAAGGCGTATGCGGCGGCATCGCGTTCGGCAACATCTACTTTTACGAACACAAAATCAAAAGCGTTGCGCGCCGTTCGATAGACGACCCCGCGAAGGAGTCGGCCAGGTTCGAGGCGGCGAAAAACGAGGCGATCGAAGAACTGAACCGCCTTTACGAAGAGGCGCTCCCGAAGGTGGGGGAGGAAGGGGCGGCGCTGTTCGAGGTGCATAAGATGATGATTGAGGACCTCGACTACCTGGAATCCATTTTCGGGATCATAAAAAACCAGAAGGCCAATGCGGAATACGCGGTCGCGGCGACGGGGAAGAACTTCGCGCAAGTGTTCGCCTCGATGGACGACCCGTACATGCAGGCGCGGTCCGCGGACGTCCTCGACGTGTCGAACCGGCTGGTGAAGTGTCTGTCGGGCGAGGAAGACGACGGCGGAATACTCAGCGACGTTCCCGTGATCGTCGCCGCGGACGACCTTTCCCCGAGCGAAACGGTCCAGCTCGACCGCG
Organism: Synergistaceae bacterium; assembly: GCA_031273365.1. Lineage (GTDB taxonomy): Bacteria > Synergistota > Synergistia > Synergistales > Aminobacteriaceae > JAISSA01. The sequence goes on along the minus strand of JAISSA010000294.1, from coordinate 2,210 downwards.
ACAGGATTCTCGCGTTCGTGACGGCGGGCGGGTCGAGCAACTCCCATACCGCGATTCTCGCCCGCACGCTCGGCATACCCGCGATCATCGGCGTGGGCGACGGGATCGGGAAGGGCCTGCACGGGAAGAGCGCCGTGATAGACGGGACGAAAGGTAAGCTGTACGTCGAACCCGACGGGGAGACGCGGAGCGTTCTGCAGGAGACCAAAGAGGCGGAAGAAAAGCATAAGGTGCTTCTGAAAGAGCTGAAGGGCAAGCCGAACGTGACTTTGGACGGCCGCGAAATCCAGCTGTTTGCCAACGTGAACAGCTTTTCGGAGCTCAAGTACGTCCTGCAGAACGACGCGGGCGGCATCGGGCTTTTCCGGAGCGAGTTCATCTATCTGGAGGCGAACGATTATCCGTCGGAGGAGGACCAGTTCCGCGTCTATAAGGCCGTGACGCAGACGATGGCCGGCAGGAAGGTGATTTTCAGGACGATGGACATCGGCGCGGACAAGCGGATTTCCTATTTCGACCTGGGCGAGGAGGAGAACCCGGCGTTGGGGCTTCGGGGGGCGAGGCTCAGCATCGACCGGCCCGACCTGCTCCGCACGCAGCTTCGCGCCATGTACCGGGCGTCTTTTTACGGCGTTGCGGCCATCATGTTCCCGATGATTTCCTCGGTGTGGGAAATAAGGGAGCTGAAGCGCATCGCGTCGGAAGTGAGGGACAGCCTGACGGCCGACGGGCTCGAATTCAGCGCGAACGTCGAGCTCGGCATCATGATCGAGACGCCGGCGGCCGCGCTGATCAGCGACGAGCTTGCCGAAGAGGTGGATTTTTTCAGCATCGGGACGAACGACCTCACCCAGTACACGCTTGCGGTGGACAGGCAGAACGAAAAACTGGACCGATTCTGCGACACGCACCACAGAGCCGTCCTGAAGCTGATCGAGATGTCGGCGGACAACGCCCACGCGAAGGGGATATGGATCGGCATCTGCGGGGAGCTTGCTGCGGACCGCGCCCTGGCGGAAGAATTTCTCCGGATGAAAATCGACGAGCTTTCCGTATCGCCGGCGGCCGTCCTCGAACTCCGCGGGCACATCCGCAGCCTGGGGGGCTCGAGTTCGTAGCCGCCACGTCGTTCCGGCTTACGCATCGCCCCGGCGCGGGCTGCCTTCGGGGTCGCACGAGCCGGTATATCCGTTTAAAACAGACTGCCATTACGCCAGACAGGGCCACCCGAAGGCGGCCCTGTCTGGTGCGGCGTTTCGCCCTTACCCGCGGATGAGGCTCAGGATCGACTGCGGGAGCCGGTTGGCCTGCGCCGACGTGTCCGCATAGACCTGCTATCTGAAAGCAATGATATACTTATAAAGTTTGCCCTGACTCCAGCTCGCGCACTTCATCCTCGGAAAGCCCCGTCAGGTCCGCGATAGCGTCAATGTCCATATTGCGCCCAAGCATCAGCCGCGCCGTCTCCAGAGCTTTAAGGCGGGCGCCTCTGGCTTCTCCTTCAGCTCTTCCTCTGGCTTCTCCTTCGGCTCTGCCCCTGGCTTCTCCTTCGGCTCTGCCCCGTTCGTATGATTTTTTCTTCAGAACCTTCTCCATTATCGGTGCTGTTACCGGCATGGATTTCACCTCCTCCAGCAGGCCTTCCATTTCCTTTTCGAACTCTTCCACCAGCTTCTCCACGCTCAGGCGGGTGATTCCCTCGATGAACTGCCCCAGACTGTGGCAGACCTCCAGGGAATAACCTCGCGTTTTCAGAAGGCGCAACATTTCCCTGCCCTGCCTGAAGCGTCCTGCTTCGCTGCTTCTGGCCTTTATCATACGCTTCACCGCAATAACCGCCACGCTCACCGGGTTGTTCTCCATTTCCATGAGCTGCGCTTCATCCAGCTGGTCGATGAAAACGGTGGGGTACTCGTAAACCGTCCGTGAGGCGAAACACCTGGATTCATAATGCACTTCTTCGGTCCTGCCTCTCGGTGTGGTGCGTATTGCCAGCGCCGTAAAGGGGCGTCCCAGGCGGAGCATGATCAGGCAGGCGTACTTATACATCCTCACGTGGAAGGGCTGTCTGTTCCGGATCGCTCCCTGCAGCTCGACATGCAGCAGCACGCAGGTCATGTTTCCGCTCTTCAGAGGGATGTCGACCAGGAGGTCCACGATTCTCTGTCCCCTGTGCGCGCCGGGCACGCGCAGTTCCTTATTCAGAAGAA
>JAISSA010000183.1 GCA_031273365.1 Synergistaceae bacterium | reverse complement strand
ACCACCTGGTCGGCCGGCCCCGGCTGCCACGGCGGATGCGGCGCGAAGCTCTACGTGAAGGACGGCAAGGTCGTCAAGGTCGAGGGAGACGAGAACCATCCATGGAACTGGGGACGCGGCTGTTCGCGGCTTCTGGCGCTGACGCAGTACATGTACCATCCCGAGAGGATACTCTATCCGCTAAAGAGGGTCGGCCCGCGCGGCGACGGCAATTTTGAGCGCATTTCATGGGACGAAGCCTACGACGTTATCGAAGAACGCTTCAACAAAATCAAAGAGAGCTACGGCGCAAAAGCCGTGATCTTCATTCAGGGTACCGGCCGCGACATTGGCGGCCCCATGTCGCTTGTGGCCTACAATTACGGCAGCCCAAACTGGTCTCAGCTTGGATTGGGCGGACAGGCGTGCTACGGACCCCGCCTCGGCGCGATGTCCTGCATTCAGGGCGACACGAGCGTGGCCGACTGTTCGCAGTTTTTCGAAAAGCGTTTTGACGACCCGCGGTACAAGCTTCCGAACTATATCGTGGTGTGGGGCCAGGACCCCACCCGCGGCTGTCCGGACGGATTCTACGGCAATTGGATCGTCGACTGCATGAAGCGCGGCAGCAAGCTGATCGTGGTGGACCCGAGGCAGAACTTCCTCACCTCGAGGGCGGAATATCACCTGCAGCTGCGGCCGGGAACCGACGGCGCCCTGGCGCTGGGCATGATCAACGCTATCATCGAGAACGGCTGGCACAACAAGGAATTCGTCGAGAAATGGTGTCTCGGTTTCGAGGATTTGGCGGAGCGCGCGCGGGAATATCCGCTTGAAAGGGTCGCCTCGATAACCTGGGTTCCCAGGGAGCTCATCCTCGCGGCGGCGAAGGCCTACGCGCTCTCCTCTCCGGGCTCGGCCATCCAGTGGGGCCTGCCCATCGACCAGGCGCCCGACGGCGTAATCGTGGCGCAGGCCATCAACGACCTGTGGGCCATAACCGGGAACATCGACGTTCCGGGGGGAAACGTGATCGCGCGCAATGCCTACCACGTTTCGGCCTATCCTTTCGACAACTACCAGCTGGCCGATATGTACGGCGACGACTTCGTCGAGCAGGTGGTGCAGAAGCGGATCGGCTCCGACGAGTACGGCTGGCTGAGAAAGTGGCGCTGTTACATACAACCCGACGTCGCCGTCCAACAGATGCTGACGCAGAACCCCTATCCCATCAAGGCCACGTGGATTCAAACCGCGAACCCGGTCGCCAACGCCGCGGACATGAAGCTGCACTACGAGGCCCTGCGGGCAATGGATTTCAACGTCGTGATCGACCTTTTTCACAATCCCACGACGATGTCCGTCGCCGACGTCATCCTGCCCGCCGCCACCTTCGCCGAGCGCACGGGCTTTCGGGCGTGGTTCCAGCCCGTCCAGATCATTCAGCCCGCGGTGAGCGTCGGCGAGTGCCGAAACGATTGGGAGATCGCAATGGACATGGCGCAGCGCTTCAACCCCGAACTGAGGAAGCGCTACCCGAACGGCATCAGGGACTATATGGATTGGCGGCTGGAGCCGACGGGCATGACCTACGCCGAACTGCAGGCGCGGGGGGGCTGGAAGTGGGCCGACGAGGAAGGGAGCGCCTGGGTTCCCTACAAACGCTACGAGAGAGGCGTCCTGCGCGCCGACGGCAAACCCGGTTTCCGCACGCCCTCCGGCAAGGTGGAGCTCAAGTCCTCCCAGAACGCGGACTGGGGCGCTACGGGCATCACGCGGGTGGATTCCCTGCCTTATTACCAGGAGCCCTTTGAAAGCGAGATGTCCACGCCGGAGCTGTTTAAAAAATATCCGCTGGTCATGATCACGGGCAGGAGATCGGCGGTGTACTTCCACTCCGAGCATCGAAACATCCCCTGGCTGCGGGAATGCGACCCCTATCCTGACGTCGAGATACACCCCTCCGTCGCCCGCGATATGAAGCTGGAAAACGGCGAATGGGTCTGGATCGAAAACGAGCGGGGCCGCATCCGCCGCAAGGTGAAGATCAACGCCGGCATCCACCCGAAGACCATCAGCGTGCTGCACGGGTGGTGGCTGCCCGAAACGGACGGGCGCTCGCCGAACCTTTTTTCTTCGTGGGACGTGAACTGCAACGTGCTGGTGCCCATTGGGGCCCAATCCAGAACGGGTTACGGCGGCAACGCGTATAAGACGACGCTCGTGCGCCTCGTGAAGATGAACGAGGGTTCGCCGGTAAGCCCGCCCCTTTCGGTTTGGGGCCACAGGTAGCGACGCAATCCGGGTGGGGGCCTTCGCGCCGCGGCTTTTCAGGGAAGCGTAAGAAAAGGAGGATTTTCATGGGGAAAAAGGGAATACTTGTGGACATGTACTATTGCACGGGCTGCCATGCCTGCGAGATCGCCTGCAAGCAGGAAAACGGTTTCGGAGTGGGCAGCTGGGGCATACGAATCAACGAAATCATAACGAAAAAGCCGAACTCGGACAGGGTACATTTCGATTATCTGCCGTATTTTACGCCGCAATGCAACCTTTGTGCCGAGCGCATAGCCACGGGCGAGGACACAAAACCCTCTTGCGTCAAACATTGTGGAACGGCCTGTATGCGGTACGGCGAAATCGGAGAACTGGCGGAAGAGATGAAGACAAAACCGCGCGCGATCCTGTACAGCCCTTTATAGAAGCGCCGAGACAAGGAGCAGGGTATGGCACAGTACACTTTTTCCTTTATCAACAGCGAATACGAGCGCATACCGGCGGACCTGAGAAAACAGCTGGACGGCATTCTGGCCGGCGCCGAAGCCGACCCCGCCGTGACGAAGCTGCTGGATCAAATCTGCGACTGCGTTACGAAGGCGGTCGCAGACCTTGCCAGGTACGGCAAGGATCAGCTGCGCCTCCCGTAATTAGGCTTCGCCGTGAACGTGGCGGCTTAAAAAGATGCTGATACCGAGCTAATCTCAGCGATCGGCATTAAAAATGAAGCAGAAGATGGTGATAAGGACAAAAAAAGGTGTGCAAAAAAGTAAAAATCTATGGAGGTGCTGATATGAGCGAAATAACCGATAAATCCCAGGATACGAAGTTTTACTACGTCAAATCGGCCATAGGGCTGGGAGTGATGATTTTCTTTCAGTTCATCCCGCCTCCCGCGCCCATCACAGAAGCTGGTATGGCTCTGCTCGGGTATTTCATAGGCCTTATCCTGCTCTGGAGCCTTGTGGACATGGTGTGGCCGACGTTCATCGCCATCTGTCTGTTCGCTTTCCAGGCCAAAACCATCTATCCGGCCTCGTATCAGATGCACGGCATCTACGAGGCGGGCATACAGTCGTTCGGCAACTGGATTACGCTGTTCGTTCTGGGGACCCTGCTCCTCTGCCACGCCCTGCACGAGGCGGGAACCATCCGGCGCATCACGATGTGGTTCCTGACGAGAAAGTACGCGAAAAAGAACCCGTGGACCTTCACGTTCATGCTCCTGCTGTCGGGGCTCTTCATCGCTCTTTTCCTCGACGTGACGGTGGCCCAGATATTCATGCTCAACATCGCGCACGAGCTTTTCAGGGAACTCGGCTTCAGGAAGGGCGACGACTGGCCGACGGTCGTCGTCGTCGGCATCACGTTCACCGCCATCATCGGGTTCACGATGACCCCGATCTGTCACACGCTTCCCATTCTGTTCCTCGGCATCAGCTCGAGCATAACCGGAGTGCCGCCCAACATGCTCGCCTACATGCTTGTGGGCATTCCCGTCGGTTTGGCGATATGGCTCCTCATGTACTTCTGGTTCCGGTGCTTCGTGAAGCCGGACGTTTCTCAGTTCGAAAACGTCGACTTCAACATGATAGAAAAACTTCGCCCCGGCCCCATGGAAAAGCGGGAGAAATCCGTGGTCGTTGTCTGCCTGCTCGTTCTGCTCGCCTGGATCCTGCCCGGATTCGCGTCTTTTTTGGCGCCGCAATCGAAAATTTTCCTGTTCATGGATGAATGCACGGCAACGATGCCCCTGTACCTGGGGATCGGAATTTTAGGGATCATCCACGTCGACGGCAAGCCGCTGCTCGACATCGAGGACGCGTTCGGGAAAATATCCTGGCTTCCCATCATATTGCTGGCGGGAATCATGATGGTCGCGGGGGCCATGGGCGAAGAACCGACGGGAATCCCGGGCTGGATAGCGGCGAACATCGTGCCGCTCGCCGCAGGGCTGAGTCCGTTCGCGGTGGTCGCGGTGGTCGCGGTTCTGAGCATCCTCCTGACCAACATCGCCAACAACGTGCCGACGGGCATCATCTTCGTCAGCGTCGGTACGCCCATGGCGATGGCGATGGGCGTCAACCCCACCGTCATGGCCATAGCGGTCTGCATCGGGGCGAACCTCGCCTACACGATTCCCCCGGCCTACGTTCCGATCGGGTTTGCCTATGCCGACCCCTACTGCAACGGAGGCGCAGTGTTCCGCAACGGCCTCGTGATGACTCTCATCAGCGTCGTAGTCTGTGCTGCACTCATATACCCGCTGGGAACGTACGTGTTCGGCGGCTAACGTTCACCGAGCCTGTTCAAAAGGGGGATTTGCGATGATTCACGATTTGACGATCGTACTGAACGAGAAGACGCTGCCGTTTCCGTACGGGGGCGACCCGCACATGATCTGGACGCACCGCGCCGATCATAACTGGTTCAAGTGCCAGGTGAGCCTTGCGGTGATCACGACGCACCTGGGGACCCACGTGGACGCGCCCCTGCACTTTATCAAAGGGGGGAAGACGACGGCGGAGGTGGATTTGGCGGCCTACTGCGGGCAGGCGGTCTGCCTGGAGGCGCCGGGTTACCCCCACGAGGGCGTATACGATATAACGAACGTGCTGGCGCAGAATAAAGCCCTGATCAAACCGGGCGACATCCTCATTCTGTACACCGGCTTCGAAAAACTGGTCGGGACCCCGGAATACTTCAAATTCGCGGATTTTCACACCAACACGGGGGCGCTGCTCGAAAGTTACGGAGTGCGCGGGATAGGCTTCGACGTGCCGTCTCTGGACCTCTCGGGCGAGGTGCACAGGGACGTGCTGGGCAGGGGTATCGGCGTCATCGAGTCCCTGATAAACCTGGAGCCCCTTGTCGGAAAGAGGTTTTACTTCAGCGCCGTTCCGCTTAAATTCGAAGACGGCGACGGCAGTCCCGTACGCGCCTACGCCGTGACCGACGACTGAGAGAGGAGTCTGCCATGGATAGAATGGATAGAATGAACAGATTTGAACACCTGTTCGCACCCGGGAAAATAGGGAACTGCGTCATCCCGAACCGCCTTGTGGTGGCGCCGATGGTCGCGAACATGAACCCCGACGGAGGAGTGGCGTCCGAGCAGTATATCCGGTACCACGAGGAAAAGGCCAGGGGAGGTTGGGGGCTCATCATCACGGAGGACTATCGAGTGAGCGAGCACGCCGGCGGTTATCCCTTCATCTCCGGGCTCTACAACGACAGGCAGGTCGAGAGCCACAGAAGGCTCACCGACGCCATACACGGGCATGACTCGAAGATTTTCGCGCAGATCTACCACGCCGGGCGTCAGGCCAACCGCCATGTCAACGGCGGCGTGCAGCCCGTCTCCTGTTCCCCCATCCCCTGCCCGTGGAACAAAGAGATCCCGCGCGAGCTGACGGTCCCGGAGATAAAACAGATCGTCGAGGACTTTGGAAAGACGGCCGCCAACGTCAAAAAGGCCGGCTTCGACGGCGTGGAGATTCACGCGGCGCACGGCTACCTCATCCATCAGTTTCTATCGCTGAACTCGAACAAGCGCATCGACGAGTATGGAGGCAGCTACGGCAACAGAACGAGGTTTTTGCGCGAGGTCATCGCAGCCGTGAGAGAGGGCGTCGGCCCCGATTTTCCGGTTCAGGTCCGCGTGTCCGCGGACGAGGAGTGCGAGGGAGGGCGCGGCGTATTCGAATCGCACCGGATATTCAGGGACATAGAAGCGTGCGGCGCGGATTCCATCCACGTCACCTTCAGCATGTACGGGACCCGTTCGTCCCTCGGCTCCGTCGGTTCGTTCTACCAACCCCAGGGCTTCGGCGCGAAGTACGCCGCCGAGGTGAAAAAGATCGTGGGCATCCCGGTCATCGCGGCCGGGAATATTCACGATCCCTTCATGGCCGAGGAAATTGTCGAGAGAGGCGACGCCGATTTCATCGCCATGGGACGCCCGTCTCTCTGCGACCCGCACCTTCCCGAAAAGCTCGAAGCCGGCGACATTGACGACATCCGCCCCTGTATCGGCTGCCTGCAGGGCTGTACCGCGTCCACCTACCAGGGGGTTCCGCTGAACTGCATGGTCAACCCGGAGCTGGGGCACGAATTCGAGTACGACTACGCCCCAGCGAAGGTCAGGAAGAAGATTTTTGTGGCGGGAGGCGGAGTCGCCGGCATGGAGGCGGCGAGGGCGGCAGGGATGAAAGGCCACGACGTGACGCTGTTCGAGGCGACGGGGGCGCTCGGCGGCCAGTTCATCACGGCGGGGTACCCCCCGCACAAGGGCGTTTTTATCACATATCCCGCCTGGCTGCTCAGGCAGTTGAAGAAGCTCTCCGTGAACATTCGCCTGAACACGGAGCTTACGCCCGACATCGTGACCGCGGAAAAACCCGACAAGGTCATAGTGGCCACCGGAGCGCGCCCTGTCGAGCGCCCTTACAGGGGCATCGACGACCCGAAGGTCGTGAAGGCGGAGGACGTGCTGACCGGAAAGAGCGATACCGGAATGAACGTGCTCGTCGTCGGGGGAGGGATGATCGGCTCCGAAACGGCTTCCTTCCTGGGTACGATGTGCAAGGCGAGCGTCGCCCTCGTCACGCGGCAGGCGGACGTGGGCGGCGACATGGAAGGAGGCATCCGGGACGACCTGAAGGACGTTTTGAGGCGGGGGTTCGTGAAAATATTCACCCGCACGTCGCTGAAGGAGGTCACGCCGGAGGGGGCCGTGCTGGTCTCGGATGGCATCGAGATTTTCTATCCGTGCGACAGCGTCGTCACGGCTTTCGGTACGGAATCCTGCGACCCGCTTACGGAAAGATTGAAAGATCTGTGTAATACGGTCGCCGTCGGTGACGCGCTGAAGGCGCGCAAGGCGCTCGAGTCCGTCAGGGAGGGGTTTGCCGCGGGATTCACCGCATGAACCGGCTTCCGGCGCTCAACACGATCGTCATCGCCGCCTGCGTGAGCTTTTTTGGTTACAGGTGAACGCGTCGCGGCGTTTTCGCCAAATCCCTGGGGGGTTTGGATTACAGTAAAGAAAACAATGTCAACAACTTAAGCCAAAACCGCGGGGCCCGCCCCGCACCCCGCAGGGGACGCAGTCCCCTGACCCCGTTAATTTTTTTCTTTTTTTCTTTAAGTTGTTGACATTAATAAGAAGAAGGAGGAGGAGGAGTTTTCATGAAAAGGGTAACGCGAGTCTTTGTTCTGTCGGTCCTTTTGATTTTTGTTCTTTTCGGCTTCGCGGCGGCGGGGGAGAAGTATCCCGACCAGGCTTTGACCATGATCGTCAACTACTCCGCGGGCGGCGGGACGGACCTTGCGGCGCGCGCTCTCGCGGAGGCGGCGTCGAAGCCTCTGGGGCAGCCCGTCGGCATCACCAACATCACCGGCGGCTCCGGCACCGTGGGCATCGCCGAGCTGAAAAACAACAAAAACGACGGCTACACCATCGGGGTCGCCACACTGGCCCCTCTGACCATCGTGCCCTGGCAGCTGGAGGTGCCCTACACGCCGGACGATTTCGAGTACATCTGCGCGTTCGGGCAGTACGGCTACGGTCTGGTCGTGAGGGCCGACTCTCCTTACAACAGCGTGGAGGACCTGCTGAAGGCGGCCAAAGCGTCCGGTAAAATGAACTACGGCGCGACCGGCTATCCTCAGCCCTTCGCCATGGAGGCCCTGGGCAAAGCGGCCGGAGTGAGCTTTTTCTACGTCACCTACGCCGACACCACCGCCCTGATCACCGACATTCTGGGCGGCTTCATCGAGTGCGCCCTGTGCGACCAGGCCTCCTTCATCTCTTACGTGAAGAGCGGGCAGATGAAGCTCCTCGCGTCCGCCACCGACAAGCGCTGGGACGTGGCTCCCGACGCGCCCACCCTTCAGGAGCTGGGCTACGACGTGGCGCTTTTGTCCTACATGGGCCTCTGCGCCCCTGCCGGCCTGGACGAGGCCGTCCTGAAGACCCTGAGAGACGCCTTCGCCACCGCCTCCAAGGACGGGGCTTACAGAGAAATAGTGGAAAAAAGCAACCTGGTGTACACCTGGCTTCCCGGCGAAGACTACAAGAGGCTGGTCTACGAAAAATACGAAGAGTACAAAAAGCTTTTCTCAGAAATCGCCAAATGAGCGGAATGCGTTGGCTTTATTTTAGAAAACTGAAGTTATTTTAAGGGAGGTGTAATTTGTAATGAAACTGTGGAAGGTTATTTTTTGCGTCGTGTTGTGGGCGTTCGTGTTGCTGGTCGCGGGGACCGGGTTCGCGAGCGAATACAGGCTTTCTCTCGCCACGTATGACCCCGTAACCAGCGGGCAGACAAGAAAGCTTCAGGAGTGGACCGATCGCATTCGCGAGAAAAGCGGCGGTCGCGTGGAAATCACCATTTTTGCCGGGGGATCGCTGGCGGCGGCGGGGGAGATACTGGACGCCGTCAAAACAGGCGCTGCGGATATCGGCTGGGTCTACACCTCCTTCTATCCCGGGCAGTTCCCCATCACCGACGCGCTCACCCTGCCTTTGCTCGGCCTCAGAACGACGACGCAGGGAACGCAGGTTCTGTGGGATCTCTATCAGGAGAACAAAGCCCTTCAGGCGGAGCTATCCGCCAACAACATCAAAATGCTGATGATGTACTCCAACCCGCGCAACTTCATCGTAACGGCTTCGAAGCCCGTCCGTACCGTCGACGACCTGAAGGGGCTGAAGCTCCGGGCTCCGGCCGGCACCGCCACGGACATGCTGATCGCGTGGGGCGGAACGCCCATCATGATGGGGCCGGGGGACGTTTATCAGGCCCTTGAAAAGGGCGTGCTGGACGGCTACGTTTTCGAGTATAACGGCATCGACAACTTCAAGCTGCAGGAGGTCTCCAAATACTACACCGAGATCACCTTCTACGTCGGCCCCTTTCTTACCCTGATGAACAGGGGTTCTCTTGAGGCGCTGCCGGAGGACCTGCGTAAAATCATCGAGGAGGAGTCCGGCAGAACGATGTCCATGGAGCTGGCGAGCACCTTCCAGCGCGACGCCGACGACGTCCGCGCCAAAATCCTCTCCGGCGGCGGTACGGCCATCGAGGTGGCGGGCGACGCGCTGGCCGGATTCACGAAACCGGCCGAAAGCTATGCTCAGGCGTGGGTCAACAAATATAAATCCGCCAACTTCGACGCACAGGCCTATCTGGACAGGCTGAAGGCGCTGATCGCGCAATACGAAGGATCGTAAGAGAGAAAGAGAAAGAAAGAAAAAAAAGAAAATTAACGGGGTCAGGGGACTGGGAAAAATCCCCTGCGGGGTATGGGGCAGGGCCCCATGTTTTCGGCTTGAGTTGTCGGCATTTGGATTCAGGAGGAGAAACGCTGTGACGGATACGGCCATAATTGGTATTGTCGTCATGCTGACGCTGATGTTTCTGGGGATGAACGTCGGGCTGAGCATGGCGCTCGTGGGTTTTGTCGGATACTGGTCCGTGATCAACTTCAGGGCTGCGCTGGGCGTGCTGCAGACGTCCCCGGCCACGCAGGCCGCCACCTACTCGCTGACGGTCATTCCGCTGTTTGTCATGATGGGCAATTTTGCCTTCGCCTCCGGGATGAGCAGGGGGCTGTACAACGCGGCGAACAAGTGGCTGAATCGTCTGCCGGGCGGCCTGAGCTGCGCGACGATGGTGGCCTGCGCCGCTTTTGGCGCGATCTGCGGCTCCACCGCGGCCACGGCCGCCACCATGGGGACAGTGGCCATTCCCGAAATGCGCAAATACGGCTACGACGATCGGCTCTCCACGGGTTCGGTCTCCGTGGGCGGCACGCTGGGCATCATCATTCCCCCCAGCGCTCCCCTGATCGTCTACGGCATCCTCGCGGAGCAGTCGATCGGCCGCCTGTTTGCCGCGGGCATCGTGCCGGGCGTTATTCTGACGGTTTTTCTGTGCCTAACGGTGGTCGTGCAGGTGAAGCTCAACCCCGCTCTGGCGCCCGAAGGGCAGCATTTCACCTGGAAGGAGCGTTTCGCGTCTCTGAAGGACCTGTTCTGGATGGTCGTGCTCTTTGCCGGCGTGTTTTACAGCATGTTCTCCGGCATTTTCACCATCAACGAGGCGGCCGCGGGCGGCGCGTTCCTGGCGATGCTGATCGCGCTGTTCACAGGCACGCTGAGCTTCAAAACCTTTATGGCCGTCATGAAGGACACCGTGAAGACGACCTCCATGACGTACCTGCTCCTGATCGGCGCCGTGATCTTCGGGAACTTCCTCGCCATCACCCGGCTTCCCATGACGATGGCCAACACGATCGCCTCCCTGGCGGTGTCCCGTTATCTGATTTTCGCCTTTGTCGTCGTGATTTACCTGATTTTGGGCTGCCTGATGGACGCGCTGCCGATGATCATGCTGACGGTTCCGATTTTCCTGCCGATCATCCTCAAGCTCGGGTTCGACCCGATCTGGTTCGGCGTCATGATCATCTTCGTGATGCAGCTCGGGCTGATCACGCCTCCGGTCGGCATGAACTGCTACGTCATCTCCGGAATCGCCAGGGACGTGCCGCTGCAGACGATATTCAGGGGCTCGGCGCCCTTCATCATCCCGCTCCTGCTGGCGATAGCCGTCTGCACCGCGTTTCCGATCCTGGCGACCTGGCTGCCGACGGTCTTTTATGGTTAGGAGGGGGCCGGACATGAAAAAATTCGAAAATGCCCTGAATCGCGTCATCGGTTGGGTCAGCGTCATCAGCTACGCGGGGTTCTTTTTCATCATGCTGCTGACGGTCGTCGACGTCTTTGTGCGCTTTGTCTTCAACAGCCCCATTCTGGGCTCTTACGAGATCATCGAGCGGGTCGTTTTCTGCGCGGTTTTCGCCTCCTTCGCCTACGCGCAGACGCAAAGGTCGCACATTCAGATCTCCATGCTCCTGTTGATGTTTCCCCGCGGGCTGAGGCACGTCTGCGTCGCGTTCACCGGCCTTCTGTCCGCTGTGATCGCCCTGTTCATGGCTTATGCGGCCGTGGTGCAGGGAAGGACGGCCTTCAACGCTCATTACGTCACCGGCGTGCTCAGAATTTCCCTCTATCCCTTCTACTGGGTCGAGGCGGCGACGATGTTCGCCTTCTTCGTCACGCTGCTGTTCGACGCGGTCAAAAGCATGGTCGCGATCTTCGACGACGAGGCAGCCAAAGAAATTCAGTCGACCTGGAACTGATTGGCGCAGTTTATGGAAGGAGGGGAATCGATGCATTTGACCACTATAGCCGGCCTTGGAGTCGTGGTGCTCGTCATTCTGCTTCTGCTGGGGATGAACATCGGTCTGACCATGGCGATCGTGGGGTTTGCGGGCTTTTGGACCGTTCGCGGATTCGTTCCCGCTTTTGGTTTGCTGAAAACCATACCGTTTTCCAACGCGATGAACTATTCCTTTACGGTAATACCGCTGTTTATCCTCATGGGGCAGTTTGCCTTCCACTCGGGGCTCAGCGCGGATCTCTTCGAGGCGGCGGACAAATGGCTGGGCCGTTTCAAGGGAGGGCTGGCGATGGCCACCGTCGCGGCCTGCGCGGGGTTCGCGGCGATCTGCGGGTCCACCGCCGCCACGGCCGCCACGATGTGCGTCGTCGCGCTGCCCGAGATGCGCCGCCATGGATATAAGGACAGCCTGTGCACCGGCTCCATTGCGGCGGGAGGGACGCTGGGCATTCTCATTCCCCCCAGCACCGGATTCATCATCTACGGAATCATCGCGGAGCAGTCCATCGGCAGGCTCTTTGCCGCGGGCGTCTTTCCGGGCATCGTTCTGGCCCTTTGCTACATCGTGTCCATCGCCGTTCAGGTGAGATTTCAGCCCGATCTCGCGCCCGGCACCGTGAAATATCCCATGAAGGAAATGCTCATTGCCCTGAAGGGCACCATCGGCATGTTCGTTCTTTTCTTCGGGGTCATCGGCGGCATGTTCGCCAACCTTTTCACCGCCAGCGAGGCGGCCGCCATCGGCGCGACGCTGGCCCTCTGCTTCATGATCATCAAGGGGAAATTTACCTGGAAGACCTTCGTCACCGCGCTTCGGGAGACCGTCAAAACGTCGGCCATGGTTTTTCTCATTCTGATCGGCGCTTACATTTTCGGCACCTTCCTTGCGATCACCCGGCTGCCCATGACCCTGGCCAGGTACGTCAACGGCCTGGAGGTGAACCGTTATGTGATTCTTTCCATCATCGTCGTGATTTATATGATTCTGGGATGCCTCATGGACTCCCTGGCCATGGTCACCCTCACCGTGCCCATCTTCCTTCCGATCGTCAAAAGCCTGGGTTTCGACCCCATCTGGTACGGCGTGCTCATGATCATGGTGATGGAGATGGGGCTCATCACGCCGCCGGTGGGCATGAACGTCTACATCGTAGCCGGCGTCGCGAAGGACGTCCCCCTCATGACCATTTTCAAGGGCGTCGCCCCGATGATCGTCGGCATGGTGGTGGCGATCGTCATCGTCATCGCGTTCCCCCAGCTTTCGCTGTGGCTTCCGGGGCTCCTGTTCACGAGGTAAAAACACCGCAGAAGCGGTGATTCTGAAAGGAGAGACTGTACGATGAAAAAGAGAACTTTGCGGAGGGTTTTTGTCATTGTCATGGCGGGACTGGCCACGCTGCTTTTCGCGTGCGTCAGCGACGCCGCCGTCGAGTACACCCTGTCGGTGCAGAACCACGACCCGGCCACCAGCATCTGCGGGCAGTACGTGGAAGCGTGGGGCAATAAGGTGAAGGAGGCCTCCGGCGGGCGCATCGACTTCGTGTACTATCACGGCGGGTCTTTGGTAGGCGCGGCCGACTCGGTGAACGCGGTGGAAAACGGCACGGCGGACATGGCCTGGAGCGCGGCCTCCATCTATGCCGGCAGGTTCCCGATTTCCGAGGGCGTTATGCTGCCCCTGAACGGCGTCGTCAACGCGCGAATGGGATCGAAGGTCATGATGGACCTGCTGGCGGAGCTGCCGGAGATGCAGGCGGAGTACAGGGCCTTCAAGGTAATTCAGCTCTCCACCTGCACCTACGCGCCCATCAGCCTGGTCAGGAAAAAAGTGGAGACGATCGAAGACATCCGGGGCCTCAGGCTGCGGGCCGCGGGCGCTACGGTCATCACCTGGGCGAAGGCCGTCGGCATGAGCCCCATGACCGTGCCGACTCCGGAGACGTACGAGAGTCTTCAGAAAAACGTCATCGACGGCTGCATGAACGACTGGCACAACATCTCCGCCACGAAGCTCACGGAGGTGACGAAATACATCCTGGACTACCCGGTCAACTGCAGCCCTCTGTTTGTGCTGATGAACAAAGACACCTACGCCAGCCTGCCTGCGGACCTGCAGGCGGTCATCGACCGGTTCAGCGGCGCTTACGCCAGCGATATGGCCGGCATCTACTGGGACTCCACGAGGGCCTGGGTGTACGACACCGCCGGCGCGAGCGGAGTGGAGATCTACGACCCCCAACCACAGTTGATCAGGGATTTCGAGGCGGTCAAAGACGCCGTGCACGCCGACTACATCAGCTACCTGAACGGCAAGGGCCTGGACGGGAAGAAGATCTACGATAAAATGATGGAGATCATCGCCCGCTACAGCGGGAAATACGACTTCTCCGCGCCGGTGAACGTCAGCGATTTCAAATAAACAGGGGATTGCCCGACAGGGAGGACTTCGATGAAAAAACTGACGGCGCTGTCCCGGTTGTTGTGCCGCTACGTCAGCTATTGCAGTATGGCGGCGCTGGTGCTCATTATGGGGTTGATGACGGTGGACGTCCTGCTCCGACATTTGTTCAACAGACCCATCACCGGCGGTTACGACATTGTGACGCTGGCGATGACGATATTGGTTTTTTCTTCATGGTCCTACGCTCAGGTGGAACACGGCCATGTGCACGTAACCATGTTCGTGAGCATGATGCCCCCTTTGCCGCGCTTCCTCTGCTTCGGGTTCACGTCGATCCTCTCCGCCGGCATTATGGGTTTTGCCACCGCCGGGACGTTCCAGCAGATATTCAAGATGATCGACGAAAAAAGCAGCACGGGAACCCTGTTGATCCCCTTCTGGCCCTTTATGGCCCTTGAATGTCTGGCGTTCGCCATATTCACGCTGGTGCTGGCTCTCGACGCGGCAAAGTCCATCGGGGCGATCTTCGACGAAGACCTGGCAAAAGAAGTGCAGGCCTTCTGGAGCTGATTTTTTCGCGGCAATCGTGCCCCGTACGTTCACTCCTGCCCCGGCGGCCGCTCGGGGCGACGGGAGTTTCAGGGGGGCGGGGACAAACGGGCTCTGTCCCCCCTGATTTTGAATGCTTGTAAAGAGGTGAGGAAAATTGCCCGGATTCGATGCCGAAACGATGAAACGTTATCTCGATGATTTCCCCGGCGACGTCGTCTGTCCGTTGCAGGTATGGTACGAGGGGATCGGCGGTTGCGGCGTGCCCGGAAAGGCGGACATGGAGGCAATGGAGGCCGTGCTGGGGAGTCTGGAGAACTGGAAGAGCGTGGGGGAGGTCCGTTACGAAAAGTTCGGGAAACAGCCGAGTTATGCGCGGGTAAAGTTTGCGCCGGACAGGGCGATGGTGCAGCACGTGTTCAAATTGAACGGAATGTATCGGGGGCCGGACGGGAAACTGCTGAAAATCGTGGTGTCGGAGGTGTACAACCTCCGGTGTTTCGAGATTGCCGACGGGAATATGGTCGGCCCAATGATCAAAATTCACCCTGCCTCGGATTACGCGCTACAGATGACGGAGGCGACGGCATAGATGGACGGCAACACATGAACGGGAGGGGAGCACTTTGGCGGAAAAGATAACCTGCAGCATCTGCGTCGGCGGCCCCGTGGCGGTCCATACGGAGGACGGCGTGATTCGGCGAATCCGGCCGATCATTTTCGACAAAACCGACCCGCCGGGGTGGGTCATCAAAGCCAGGGGGAAGGAATACACCCCCTATCGAAAGTCCACGGCGGCATTTATCGCCCTGACGGAAAAAAACCGGGTCTACTCCTACGACAGGATCCGCTATCCCATGATCCGGGAGGATTTTGTGGAAACTCCGGACGGACAGAACCGCAACGCGGAGAATCGGGGGAAGTCCGGCTATCGCAGGGCCTCCTGGGACGAGGCGCTGAGCCTGGTGGCCCGGGAGATCGAGCGGGTGCAGGGCACTTACGGTAAAGAATCGGTGACGGCGATCACGAGTTCCCATCACAGCTGGGGGCTGCTGGGCTATAAACTGAGCGCTTTTGCGCGTTTTTTCAAAATGCTGGGCTACACGCAGATTCTGGACAACCCGGACTCCTGGGAGGGCTTTACCTGGGGCGCGCCGCACACCTACGGCTACTACTGGCGGCTGGGGGGAACGGAGGCCTTCGACCTCCTGGAGGACGCGCTGCAAAACGTGGAGACCATGATCATGTGGTCCCACGATCCCGACACCACCCGGGGCGGTTACGCCGCCCACGAGTCCACCATGTGGCGGCACTGGCTGAAGGACATGGGCGTGCAGTTCATTTACATCGACCCCTTCAACAACTTCTCCGCGGTGAAGCAGGCGGACAAATGGATTGCTCCCCGCCCGGGCACGGACGCGGCCCTTTGCGAGGCCATCGCGTACGTCTGGCTGACCGAGGGAACGTACGACAGGGAGTACATCGAAAAACACGCCCACCGTTTCGACGAATGGGCGGATCAGATTCTGGGCAGGGGCGTGGACCGTACCCCCAAAACCCCCAAATGGGCCGAGGCGGAGACCGGCGTTCCGGCGGCGGACATCAAAGCGCTGGCGCGTCGCTGGGCCTCCACGAAGACCATGGGCGGTTCGGGCATGAGGGGCGGATTCGGCGGGGTCTGCCGCACCGCGAACGGGACGGAGTTCGCGCGCCTGATGTGCCAGCTTTTCGCCATGCAGGGGATGGGAAAGCCGGGACAGAATATCTGGTCGGGGACCACCGGAGCGCCCATGGACTACGATTTCTGGTTCGGGGGCTATTCCGACCCTCTGGCGCAGATCGCCAACCAGCCCGTGGCGGACCACACGGCGGTAAACTGCGTCACGCAGAAGCTGTATCGCCCCAACCTGCCCGACGCGATCCTGGACGGGCACTACGAATGGTACGGCGAGGGATTTTGCGGCGGCGGGATCGATCTGGAGTTCACGAAGCACATCTATCCCGAGCCGGGCTGCAACAGGGTCCACATGTTCTACCGCTACGGCGGCACGTTTATGGGAACGATGCTGGACACCAACAAATGGGCGCGGATGTACAGAAGCCCGGAGCTGGAGTTCGTCGTGAACCAGGACATCCATTTTCACGGCGAGGCCCGTTTCGCGGACGTCATCCTGCCCGCCTGCACCAACCTGGAGCGCTGCGACATCGGGGAGATGTGCAACTCCGGAAACGGCGGCTACCAGTCCCACTCGCAGACCGGCAACAACTGGCAGGTGGTGGTGTTTCAGGACAAAGCGATCGAACCGCTGTGGGAGTCGCGCTCGGACTACTGGATATTTTCCCATCTGGCGGAGAAGCTGGGCTGGGGCGAAAAATACACGGAAGGCCGCACGGAGCTGGACTGGTGCAAACGGTTCTGGGAAAAATCCGACCTGCGGGACAGGATCAGCTGGGAGGATTTCACCCGAAAGGGCTACTATGTGGCAGGAGTTCCCGAAGACCGGGAACGCCATTACGGGTTCCGCTGGTTCGCGGAGGGGTACCCCTGCGACACGCCGAACCACAAGCCGTTTCAGGAGGAGGGGAAGCTGGGGACCTTCACCGGCAAGTTCGAGTTCGTCTCCGAATCCCTGCTGTACTGGGCGCCGGACGACGAGGCCCGCAGCCCCATCGCCGCGTACAAATACAGCTGGGAGGGTCATCATTCCATCAAGGCGGGGAAATATCCCTTCCATTTAATCTCGCCTCACCCCCGGTTTGACTACCACACGCAGCACAATTCCTCCACGCCGTGGATCTGGGAAATCCCGGAAAACCGCAGATATATCAATGGGAACCCCTACCTGATCGCGAGGATGCACCCGAAAAAAGCCGCGGAAAAGGGAATCAGGGAGGGCGACCTGGTGCTGCTGTTCAATGAAAGGGGCAGCGTGGCGTGCGTGGCGCACATTACCCGCAGAGTGGAAGAAAACACGATCCACGCCTACGGCTCCTCGGGAATCTACAACCCCGTGCAATCGGGAGAGCCTTTCATGAAATCAGGAGAACTGGAGATCGGCGGCTGCGTCAACATCCTGACGCCGGGCAGGCTGATCGGGGACAAAGTGCCTGGGATGGCGCCGAACTCCGCTCTGATCGATATCTGCAAATATGAAGGTCCGATACCGGACAATCAGGGCTTCGAGCATAAACTGGACGCGATTGCCCGGACAGAGGGCCCTGACGCCGAGACCTGCGCGGAGATCATCAGCGGTCACGGCTTCGTCTCGATTCAGACGAAAATCCGGACAAAAACCCGCCGCCACCTGTCAGGAGAGGAGGCGACGGTAAAGTGAGATTGGGCATAGCGATCGATTCCCGGTTATGCATGGCCTGTTACTGCTGTTTTACCGCCTGTAAGGACGAACACTGCGGGCACGGCACGGCGCTTTCGGCGCCGCAGCCCATGATGGGGCAATTTTGGATGGACATTCGGGAGTGGGAAAGAGGCGACAGCTCCCGCCGGATCAAAACGGCGACGGTTCCCACACCCTGTTCTCACTGCGGGGAGCCCGCCTGCCTGAGGGCGGCGAAGGATGGAGCGGCGTACAAACGTCCCGACGGGATCGTCATCATCGATCCGGAGAAGGCGAAGGGACAGAGGGCCATTGTGGACGCGTGTCCGATTCACGCGGTTTACTGGAACGAGGAACTGAGTCTGCCGCAAAAATGCACGATGTGCGCGGAGCTTCTGGACGACCCGAATTACCTTTCGCACCTGGGCGACCCCGGGCTGAAGGTTCCCCGCTGCGTGGAGGCCTGTCCCAACAGGGCTCTGGTTTTCGGCGACCTGGACGACCCGGAAAGCGAGATCGCGAAGCGCATCGCCGAAGGCAGGGTCACGCAGCTCGAACCGCTGCTGGGGCAGGAAACCGGCGTGGTGCACCTGAACGTTCCCACCGTATTTCTGGCGGGGACGGTGTATTATCCAAAGGAAGAGGAGGAGGTCTGCATCGGCGCGAAGGTCCGACTGACCTGCGAGGAGACCGGGGAGTCCTGGGAGACGGAGACCAATTACTTCGGGGACTGGGAAGTGGAGTGGCTGCCCAAAGATAAAACCATCCAAATAGAGATTCTGCACGAGGGCCATAAACCGGTCCACTGTACCGCGCGGACCGAAAGCGACCATTACGTGGCGATGACCTGGCTGGAGAAAGAGTAATGGAGAAAGCGGTAATGTACCGAAGCGAATTTCAATAACGGGGTCAGGGGCCTAAGGCCCCTGCGGGGTATGGGGCGGAGCCCCATGGTTTTTCTTAAGTTCCTGACGTTAGTAAATTTAAATCTGGAAGTGAATCGGGAGATGGACACAAAGAGGCTGATGCCGTTCGAACATGCGCTGGAGCTGCTGCTGGAAAAAACGACCCCCCGGAATATCGCCGAAAGCGCGCCGCTCTTCGAGGCGCTGGGGCGCGTCGCTTTCGAGGACGTCCGCGCCCTCGTCGATCAGCCTCCTTTCGATCGTTCGCCGCTGGACGGTTACGCGGTGGACCATCGCGATATCGCGTGCGCCTGCCGGGAGGCCCCCGTGACGCTCCGCGTGGCGGAAAGCCTTGCCGCCGGCGACGTGCCGGCGGGGGCTATTTCGCGGGGAGAAGCGGTCAGGGTGATGACCGGCTCGCTTCTCCCTCAAAACGCGACCTGCGTCGTGCGGCAGGAAGACACCGACCAGGGGGATGCGTTTAAAAAAGGATTCGTGCGGATTTTCCGTTCTCACGGAGAATACGAGAATTATTGCGTCCGCGGAGAGGACTTTCGGTGCGGGCAAATCCTGACGCGGCGGGGGGACCGGCTGGACGGCGTCAGGCTGGGCCTTCTTGCCGGGCAGGGGCAAAGCTCCGTAAAACTATTCCCCCGCCCCTCCATATGCGTCCTGTCCACCGGCAGCGAACTTCTCGCCGCCGGGACGCCGCCGGAGCCCGGAAAAATTTACGACGGCAACGGCGTCACCCTCGCGTCGAGGGCCCGGGAGGTCGGAGCGCGGGTCGTTCCCGGCGTCATCCTCCGCGACGATCCGCGGGAACTTGCCGGGGCGATGGAAAGGTTTCTGCCGGAGTGCGATCTGCTGGTCTCGACGGGCGGGGTATCGGTCGGAGCCTTCGACTGTATGCCGCAGGCGGGAGAAATGATGGGCGCGGGACGCCTCTTCCACGGACTGGCGCTCAAGCCCGGAGGGGCTGCAATGGCGCTCGAAAAGGACGGAAAGCTGCTGCTCTGCCTTTCGGGCAACCCCTTTGCGGCGTACGCCACCTTTGAACTGCTGGCCGTGCCGGTCCTGAGAAAGCTGGCGGGGGAGACGGCGCACCTGCCCTCGAAGGTGAAGGCGGTCATGGCGGATGACTTCGATAAGCCCAGCGAAATACGGCGTTTTCTGCGGGCCCGTATCGAGGGGGAGCGTGTTTTCGTTCCCAAAAAGGGGCACTCTCCCGGTATGCTCTCCTCCCTTGTGAACTGCAACTGCCTGATCGACATTCCGGCCGGAACCCCGCGACTGGGGCGGGGCGAGACTGTGGAGGCGGTGCTGTTCGCTCCGGGCCGGTGATGTCCTGTTTTTGCGCCTGCGGGCGAACTTTTCAGAAAACTTCCCGTTCCAAAATCTGAGGAAGGGGTCGACTCGAGGAGACGTGAAAAATGTCGGTGCTGCATTATGTGGGGGCTGTGGCGGTGCTGGTCCTGATTACCGCCGTCGGGATTTATTCGAGCAAAAGAGTGAGGACGGCCGGCGACTTCAACACGGGGGGACGAAGGGCGGGCGCGGGGATCGTTATGGGATCGATGATCGGCACGCTGGTGGGCGGCGCCTCGACGATCGGGACGGCGCAGCTGGCCTTCAGCTACGGTTTTTCGGCGTGGTGGTTCACCCTCGGCGGCGGTCTGGGCTGTCTGGCGCTCGCCGTCTGCTTTTCAGGGCCTCTGTATGAAAGCGGCATCAGCACCATGCCGCAGATTTTCGCCCGCGAGTATGGGCAAAGCTCGAGTACGGTCGCGACCCTGCTGACCTCCATGGGCAGCTTTCTCAGCATCGTCTCGCAGGTCCTTTCCGGCGTCGCGCTGATTACGTCCGTGAGCGGAATGGGGGCGCTCGCCTCCACCTTTGTGATCGCGCTGCTGATGCTGGCGTATGTGGTGTTCGGCGGCGTGTGGGGCGTCGGGTACGTCGGCGTGGCAAAGACGCTGCTTCTGTACGTGTCGGTCGCCGTCTGCGGCGTGACGGCGGTCCGTCTGCAGGGGGGAATCTCCGTCTTTCGCGCGCTGCTGCCGGCGGATCGCTATTTCAACCTGTTCGCGCGGGGCTTTGCGGTCGATATGGGGGCCGGGCTCTCCCTCGTGGTCGGCGTTCTCACCACCCAGTCCTACATTCAGGCGCTGATATCGGCGCGATCGCTGCGGGCATCGCGGGCCGGAATCCTGGCCAGCGCCCTGCTGATTCCTTTTGTGGGGGTTGCGGGCATCTTCGTCGGCATGTACATGAAGCTCAACTTCCCGGATATCGCCCCCGGTTCCGCGCTGCCGCTGTTCATCATGCGGCATCTGCCTCCTCTCGCCGGCGGCGTGGCGCTGGCGACGCTGCTGGTGGGGGTGATCGGGACGGGGGCC
This sequence comes from Synergistaceae bacterium, assembly GCA_031273365.1. Classification (GTDB taxonomy): domain Bacteria; phylum Synergistota; class Synergistia; order Synergistales; family Aminobacteriaceae; genus JAISSA01. The sequence continues at coordinate 2,076 of JAISSA010000183.1, read as the reverse complement.
GGCATGGCGCTGGGCCTGAGCTCGATGATAGGCAACGACATATACGGGGTATACATCAACAAAAATGCCTCCGACAGGCGCAACCTCCTGATGAGCCGCCTGATCATCGTGATGATTCTCGCCTGCGCGGTTCTTTTCTCCACGGGAAATCTCGGCTCGCTGATTCTGGGCTGGAGTTTTCTGTCCATGGGGCTTCGGGGCGCTGTTGCCTTCGGCCCGCTCTGCGCCGCCATCTTTCTGAAGAACAGAATTTCCGCTGAATGCGCGATCGCTGCGATGGTCGCGGGCCCACTGTTCGTGCTGGCGGGAAAGTTCGCGTTGCCCGCCGTCGACCCCCTGTTCCCCGGCATGGCGGCCAATATCGTCGTCCTCGGCATCGGCCTGGCGATGAAAAAGCCAGGAACCAGCGAGACCTGAAATGAAAGAAATGCAATATGAAAGAAATGCACAGCAGCAACCGGAAAAAATTAACGGGGTCAGGGGACTAAGTCCCCTGCGGGGTATGGGGCGGAGCCCCATGTTTTTAAGTTGTCGCCATTAGAGCCCGCCGAAATGAGCGCTGTCGTGCTGGCCGGCGGGAAAAGCCGCCGCATGGGCACGGACAAGGCGCTCCTCAGGTGGCGCGAGAAAAATTTCCTGGAGACGATTCTCCGGACCCTGTCCATTTTCAGAAATCTTTTCATCTCCACGGCCGACGGGGATCGATACGCGTCGATCCCATGCGTGAAGGTCCCCGACCTCCTCCCCGGCGTGGGCCCCATCGGAGGAATTTACACCTCTCTGATGGCGAGCTGGGACGAATACCTGTTCGTAACGGCCTGCGACACCCCATTGCTGAGCGTCGACCTGGTCGCCAGCCTGTGCAGGGCGGCGGAGGGGTACCCGTGTTGCGTGGCGGCGGAGAGCGACGGGCGTCTTCACCCTCTCTGCGGCGTCTATCACAGAAGCATGATCCCGATTTTAAGGGAGCAGGCGGAGAACGGACAATACAAAATCACCCTGGCCTGCGAGCGGGTCAGGACCCGATACTTCACGCTCTCCCCGGAGCAGGCCGCGGAGCTCAGGAACTTCAACACCCGTGACGACTATCTGGAGATGATTGCGCCGGCCCGGGCTGCGGGTTACGCAGAGCGGCGCAGAATCGCAGAATAACCTCCGTGATGCCCCTCCAGTCCGTCGGGTGCAGACACGGAACGTCCCCGATCCGCAGGGGAACCTCGGAACAGAGGGCCAGGAGGGTTCGAGGATCGCAGAGAATCCCCTCTGAGCTCCCGGGGTGCACCACCTGCAGCTTGGGGTAGGGCGAGTTTTTACCTCCCTCCAGCAGGATCAGGTCCATGTCCCGGAAGCAGGCGATCATGCGCTCGACGGAGGCTTCTTCCTCGCGCACGACCATGAACCTGCTTCGAGAGTACACGGCTACGCCCGAAGCGCCGGCCATACGCAACCTGTAACTGTCGGTCCCCTTCACGTCGGGATCGAAGTCATGCCCGTCGTGCTTGATGACGGCCACCCTCATTTCCCTTTCCCGAAGAAGCGGCAAAATATGGGAGATCAGCGTCGTCTTGCCGGATTTTTTTGTGCCGCACACGGCAATGACAGGCGGCGCAAAGCACTGACAAAATTCCCCCACGAGCTTTTCTCTCCTTCGCGTTTCGGTTCCTGCTCCGTCATAAACTCTTTTAGAGGTCGGTACGGGACAATGGGGCCGCAAAAAGACCGCACTTACCACTCTCGGGGTTTGAAGCCTTCGGGCGTGTCAATCTTCACGGTGTCGCCGCTTTGTTCTATTATATAGAACCCGCTTTTGACGGCGTAGCGTTTCACCTGTTCGTTCATGATCGCCCCGGCTATGGCCCCGATGTATTTCCTCCCGTCTCCGTGGGCGTCGGCGTAGCGCCGGAGAATCTCCATGCGCTGGACATGTTCCCGGACATGCTCTTCGGTGGGCTGGGCTTTCACCTCCACGGCCATCACGAAATCGCGGTTGTTCAAAAGCACGTCGACCTCGGCCAGGATTTTTCCATTCTCGCCATCATGGAATTTGGTATGATTTGTGAGGCAGGTAAAGCCATA
>JAISSA010000121.1 GCA_031273365.1 Synergistaceae bacterium | reverse complement strand
AGCTTGCCCACGGAGAGCCCCGTCAGGGTCCCCGCGATGATCATCGGCATGGAGGGCGGGATGATGGGGCCGATGCAGGAGGAGGACGCCGTGACGGCGCAGGCGAACTCCATGTCGTAGCCCTCCCGGTGCATCGCGGGGATCAGGATGGCCCCGAGGCTCGACACGTCCGCCACGGCCGTTCCGGACACTCCGGCGAAGACCATCGAGTCCACGACGTTCGCCAGAGCGAGCCCCCCGCGGACGTGTCCGACCAGGGCATTGGAAAAGCGGACGATGCGGTCGGAGATCCCCCCCTGGTTCATCAGGTTGCCCGCCAGAATGAAGCCCGGAACGCACAGGAGGGTGAAGGAATTGATGCCCGAGAACATGCGCTGCGGGATTACCGTCAGGGAAATGTCGGCCCCGACGAGGTAGACGAGAGACGACAGCCCCAGCGAAAAGGCGACGGGAACGCCCAGAAAGAGAAACGCGACGAAACTAAGAAACAGCAGCGTTACCATAGTTCACCTCTCCGGTTATCATGGCCTTCAGGTCCCTGAAGACCAGGACGATCGTATAAAGCAGGATGCTTATGGAATGCAGGACCATACTCCCGTAAATCAGGTGCATGGGGATCCCGAGGGACGCCGAGGTCTGGATTCGCCCGACGGCGGCGTTCTTCAGGCCCCAGTAGCCCACAGCCGCCATCAGAGCGATGACCGCGAGATCGATGCACAGCTGAATGAAGGCGCGCGGACGCCCCTTCACGAAGTTGATGAACACGTCGACGTTGACGTAGGCGCGCTCTCCGGCCGCCAGCCCGGCCGCGAACACCACCATGTAAAGCATCAGAAAACGGGACGCCTCCTCCGTCCAGTGCGGCGCCTTCGGCAGAAACATCCGCGCGAAGACCTGCAGCAGCACCACGGCAATCAGCCCCGCAAAGAAAAGCGAAGACGTCCATTCCAGCAGCCGAGACGCCCATCCCGGCAGCCAGGACATCCATTCCGGCAATTTTTTCAACAGGCTTCCACCTCCCGGGCAATAAATAAAGGCGACTGAAATCGCGGTGAATTCAGTCGCCAAAATGCTTTCTTGCGGTATCGCGCTACTTCGTCTCTACAATCTTTTTGTAAAGCTCCAGAACGTCGGCGGGCTTCGTCTTCAGAAACTCCTCGACCGCCGGCCCGGCCAGCGCCGCGAAGGCGGCCTTGTCCACGGTGACGAACTCCATCCCCTTTTCCTTCAGGAATTGCTCGTTGGCGGCGACGTCGGCCAGGAACAGCTCGCGCTCGTAAACCTCCGCGGTTTTACCCGCGTCGACGACGGCTTTCTGAAGATCTGCCGGCAGCTTCTGGAAAAAATCTTCCCCGATCACCAGATAAATCCAGCCGTACACGTGCTCCGTCAGGTTGACGTACTTCTGCACCTCGTAGAGCGAGCCGCTGCGGATCAGGTCCAGAGGGTTCTCCTGCCCGTCGATGACGTTCTGCTGCAGGGAGGTGAAGACCTCGGAGAACGCCATCGGGGTCGGCTTGGCCCCAAACGTCTCCCACACCTTCACGAACAGCGGCACGTTCGGAACGCGGATCTTGAAGCCGTTCAGCTCGTCCGGCTTCGTGATGGGGCGCTTGCTGGTCAGGTTGCGCGGAGCGCGAAGGAACGCGGAAACGGGACGCAGCTTCACCTTATCGACGATGTCCTTCTCGATTTCTTTGCCGATCTCGCCCGTCAGGACCGCGTTCAGGTGAGCCGTGTCGCGCACCATGTAGGGCACGGCGATCAGCGCGCACTTGGGCGCCCAGTTCTGCATGGACTCGCCGGTGATGACCAGGTGCGCGACTCCCGTATGAATCTGCTGGATGGTGTCCAGCTCGTTCCCCAGCTGCTCGTTGGCGAACACCTGACAGACGATGCGGCCTCCGGAGAGTTTTTCGACCTCCTCGGCAAACTTCAGCGAGCCCTTGTGCCACGAATGATCCTCATTGGCCAGATGCCCCAGCTTCAGCGTGTACTCCGGCGCGGCGAAAGCAGCCCCTCCAAACGCGAATACGATCACGACGACCAGCGCTGCGCAAAAACCTTTCCACCTCACAGTTACCAACCTCACAATTACCGCCTCCTTATGATTTACAGGGCGCCTGACTCCCAAATTGCCTGCGCCCCTGAAATTACCTCCATTTCTGAAAGGTCAACCCTGAAAGGTCAACAGAACCTTGCAGGTCTCGAGCGGTTTTTCCTCGATCAGCCTGAAGGCGTCGCGCGCCTGAGTGAAGGGGAAGACGTGCGACACCAGTTTTTCCGGATCGATCCCCTTCCCGAACCACTCGATGACGCGGGGAAACATGTTGCAGTTCAGGCGCGAACCGACGATGGAAAGCTCTTTTTTCGTAATCTCGAGGGGGACGACCGGCGACGGGGTCTCGGAGAAGCCCAGGTGCGCCACGCGGCCGGCGGGGGACGCCATCCGCAAAAGAGACGGGAAAATCGCGGGAATGCAGACCGCGTCGACGATCAGGGGAACGCCCTCTCCATCGGTCCAGTCGGCCATCTCCCTCTCGAGGTCCATGCGCCCGCCGTTGACGACGCGCTCCGCCCCCAGTTCGCGGGCGACCTCGAGACGGGAGTCCAGAACGTCCGCCACGGCGACGCGCGCGCCCGTCAGCACGGCGCCCATCAGGACGGTCAGCCCGATGGGTCCGGCCCCCATGACCAGCACCCGGTCCTTCTCCGTGCACTGCGTGCGGGACAACACGTTCGCCGCTATGGAAAAGGGCTCCACCATCGCGGCCTTTTTCCAGGACCAGTCCCTCGGGACGACGTGCGCGCCGGCGGCGGGAACCGCGACGAACCCGGTCATGCCTCCGTCCCGATGCACGCCGAAGACCGAGAGCTTCGTGCACACGTTGCGCCGCCCGATGGAACACGGATAACACGTTCCGCAGCTCGTTACGGGATCGACCGCGACGTGGTCGCCGACGGAAAGTCCCCCGACGCCCGGGCCCATGGCGACGATCTCCCCCGCGAACTCGTGCCCGATAATGCGCGGATACTTCGCCAGCGGGTTCGTTCCGTGATAGATGTGCATGTCCGAGCCGCAGATTCCCGCCGCCCCGACGCGCACCAGCACCTCCCCGGCCCCGGCTGCGGGCTCGGGAAGCTCCACGATCTCGAGACTGTGGGGTTCCCTGACGTAAATGGCCTTCACACTGATCCGTCCCCCATTTCGTACCCAAAATTTTTAACCTGT
>JAISSA010000051.1 GCA_031273365.1 Synergistaceae bacterium | reverse complement strand
GCCTGAGGTGAATTTTGGGGAATGGCTGTATCGCTCGACGCTGCTCTCCTATCTTTACGGCGCGGGGCTGAGCGTGGAGGCGGAGCTTCACGGGCACAGGGGCAGGGCGGACATGGTGGTCGAGTTCCGGGGGCACGTGTGGGTGATGGAGCTGAAGATCGCCAAAAAGGGAGAGGACCCCGGGAAGCTCGCCGATCTCGCGCTCTCTCAGATCCTGAGAATGGGGTATGCAGACCCCTTCGAAAACGCGGTCCTGCTTGGCCTGGCGATAGACGACGAACGACGCGGCATAACGGAGTTCAGGGCGGAGAAAAAGCAGGAGTAAGCGTTCAAACCCCGCATTGCCCGCCCAGGCAAAAGCTGGCGAAATATTTCGAGGGGGGGCCAGTGAAACGAACGCAGTGAGCGAACGGGCTCTGCCCCCCTGGGCTTGAACGTTTACAAGCAGGGAATGTAAGCAGCTCCGGTCTTTGCGCGACGCTCATGACGATATGACGCTGCGATGTTACAATCAGGCAGGATAAAAACGCTTTCTCAGGGAGGAAGAATGTGGATGTTGCGACATATTGACAGCAAAAAGATGGGGCGCGCTTCTCACGGCTGGCTGGACAGCCATTTTCACTTTTCCTTCGATCAGTACTGCAACCCGGATAACGTACAATTCGGCGTGCTGCGAGTCTTAAACGACGACGTCGTTCAACCGGGCAGCGGCTTTGAGACTCACCCTCACAAAAATATGGAGATAATCTCCTACGTCGTGACGGGCGAGTTGACTCACGCTGACAGCATGAAGAACGGGGAAACCCTGACCAGGGGGCAGGTGCAGTACATGAGCGCCGGGACCGGCGTCCGCCACAGCGAGTTCAATAACGGCGAAAAGTTGTTGCGTTTTCTGCAAATATGGATATTGCCGGACAGGAACGGGTATGAGCCAAATTACGGCAGTCGCCGCTTCGAGATTGAAGACAGGTTGAACAGGTGGCTCTTCATCGCGTCCGGAGGCGGCAACGACGCGCCCATTCACGTTCATGCCGACGTGAATATTTACGCCGCCATAATCGACGCGGGCAGAAAACTCGATTTCGGGGTTGGGGCAGGGCGACAGGCATATCTGGTCATGATCGAGGGCTCTGCCGACGTCGGTGCAGTGACCCTTGCCACGCGCGACGCGCTGGAGATCACGGAGGAGGATGTCGCCATCGTCCCCGCCGAACAGGCCCATGTCCTGATCATCGAGATGGCAAAACAATGAACTTCGGGCTTGAGCGCTCTGCGGGCAGTTCTCTGACGAGATTTGTGACGAAATAAAATATTACGCCGCCGGGCGAGGACCCCGGAGAGGCCGGTTTTTGCCCCTCCGGGTCTGAACGTTTGCACGCCTCCGGTCCATCCGGGGCCTACCCATTCTCCGCGTCGACGTTCGCGCCCCTGTCGATCAGCGTGCGCAGAACGTCGGGGTTACGGTTGACCTCAGCGGCCAGCTCCAGTGGAGTCCGCCCCTCCTCGTCTGTCGCGTTGACGTCCGCGCCTCCGTCGATCAGCACGCACAGAACGTCGGGGTTACGGTTGAACTGAGCGGCCAGCATCAATGGAGTCCACCCGCCCCTGTACGTCGCGTTGACGTCCGCGCCCCGGTCGAGCAACACGCGCAGGACATCGGGGTTGCGGTTGGACTCAGCGGCCAGCATCAATGGAGTCCGTCCGTCCTCGTCCGCCGCGTCGATGTCCGCGCCTCCGTCGATCAGTATGCGCAGAGCATCGGGGTTGCCGTTGTGGCAGGCGGCCCACATCAGTGGAGTCCATCCGCCCCTGTACGCCGAGTTGACGTCCGCGCCGCCGTCGATCAGTACGCGCAGAACGTCGGGGTTATCGTTCTCCGCGGCCCACATCAGTGGAGTCCGCCCGTCCGGGTCCTCCGCGTTGACGTCCGCACCTCCGTCGATCAGCACGCGCAGAACATCGAGGTTGTGGTCAAACTCGACTGCCAGCATCAATAGAGTCTGCCCGTCTTCGTCCGCTGCATTGACGTCCGCGCCCTTCTGAATGAGTTCGGCGGCATCACCCGGCGCCACATCTCCGTGAGCTATCAGCTCACGCAATTTTTCGGTAACGCTGCCGTTTGGAAAAAGTGAAGCCATCTTCTCGTTCGCCCGCAAATTATTCTTCCTCCTTACATCTGTCCCCGGAATCAGAAGCCCCCTGTATGACGACCGACGGGGATTTTACAACCCCCGGCAGGTGCTTTCATGGAACAGCTGCCGCTCTCCGGCTGAAGAAACTCGGCGATACGCACAGCTCGTGCCTCGGAGAATTTTACTCCTTCCTAAGCTTTCTTACTTAATCCCTCTTCATTCTTGTGATTTTTTCCGGCGGAAGCCAGAGCAGAAGGGTTTTGTGCAGCCTGTCGAGCTCGATGGGTTTGCTGATGAAGTCGTTCATTCCCCTGCTCAGGAAAAGCTCCATCATTCCCGAAACCGCGTTCGCCGTCAGGGCGACCACGGGAACCGCAGCTCTCCAGTCCCCGTTCCCGCGTATCCGTTCGGTGACCTCGATGCCGTCCATTTCAGGCATCATATGATCCATAAAGATAAGGTCGTAGCGTTTTTCGTCCATCATGCGGAGGGCATCCGCACCGCTCAGAGCGGTGTCGGCGTCGATGCCGTAATGTTTCAGCAGTTCACTCGCCACGATGAGGTTGATTTCGTTGTCGTCGACGACCAGCACGCTGGCGTCTTCCGCCTGAAAGTCCTCGAGCTCCGCGTTCGGCTCCTCCCGGCCCGTCGGAGAGACCCTGTTCAGCACCCGGCAAAGCGAGGTTATCAGCACGGGCTCGGAAAGCACCTCGACGTCGGGGTCGATCTCGCCCTGTTCGGCGTACTGCAGGTCCCTGATGGATATTTTATGCCGCATACGCAGCGCCGCGGCGTAAGGCATCAGAGCCGGGGTAAACTCGTACCCGTAGATCAGACAGGACTCCAGCCAAAAATTCAGCGCACCGACGGCTTCCGCGGCGCTCCGGACGCGACGCACGGAAATGGACAGCCTTTGCAGCATCTTCTCGATGCTGTCCCCCTGCAACCCGTCCACGAGCAGCACGACGCTTTTCTTCTCCGCGTCGCAAATTTCGGCGATGGGGACATCCACATCCACGGACTGGGGAATGGAACAGGTAAAAACGGACCCCCGGCCGTACTCGCTCCGAAGTTCGATCGATCCCCCCATCAGCTCGGACAGCCTGCGGCTGATGATCAGCCCCAGACCGGTCCCCTGGATGCCCCGGTGTTTTTTGACGTCCATCTGGGAAAACGCCTTGAAAAGGTTGGGGATGTCCTCCGGCCGAATTCCCGAGCCCGTGTCCTCGACGATAAAGGAAAGGAACACCCTGTCCGGGGTCCGGGAATCGACGGAGACCGTGAGCTTCACGTACCCCTCCTGGGTGAACTTCACGGCGTTGCCCAGCAGGTTCAGAAGAATCTGCCTGATCCGCACGTCGTCGCCGAGCAGTTTGCCGGGAATTTTGGGGTCGATGTCGGTCAGGAACAGGATGCCCTTCTGGCAGGCCCTCATCTGAATCATCCCTGCCACGTCCGCGAGCATGGATGCCGTTTCGTAAGGCATTACGGTTATCTCCATCCTGTTGGCGTCGATCTTCGAGAAGTCGAGGATGTCGTTGATAATGATCAGAAGAGAGCTCGAAGCCCTTGAGAGGTTCTGAACGTAACCGTACTGGACGTCATCCAGGTTCGTGCGCATGAGGAGGTCGCTCATGCCCTTGATGGCGTTCATCGGGGTACGAATTTCGTGGCTCATGTTCGCAAGGAAGGTCCCCTTCGCCAGAGAAGCGCCCTCGGCCTTTTCTTTCGCGCGGTCGAGTTCAGTGACGTCGTGCAGGAGACACACCACGCCGTGGAGGACCCCGTTTTTATCCACGGCGGGCGAGATGGTGCAGTCGGCGGTAAATTCCTCTCCGCCCTCCGGCAGCATCCTCCGGGTGTAGCTCTGGGGAAGGGAGCTCTCGAAAACCGTCCTGCACTTTTCGACCAGCTCCTCGATGCGCTCCGGGGGCATCCTGCGGGCAAAAAGAGATTCTATTCTCTGGTTGACGACATCCTGCATGTCGGCGACGCCCACGAGCCGCGCGAAGGTGTGCGTGGCGAGCACGACGCGCATGTCCCTGTTCAGCACAAAAATCACGTCGGCACACGTCCGCAGCAGAAGGCGGTTATAGAAATACTGGAGGTCCTTCTCGGCCTCGTTGAAATCGCGCAGGCGCTCAGCGCTTTTGTACATGATGCCGACGCGTTTGTAGTCGCTTTCCAGACGGCGATGCCGGCGTTCGAGTTTTCGGTACTCTCCCCTGAGCTCTTCGTAACGCTGACTCAGGCTCTTCCCGTCGCAGGCCGGCTGCGTCTTATCCAGTCCGTCCTCCAACCCGTTACATCTCCTTACAGAGCGCACATAACAATGGACTCGTTATGAACCCTGTTCAGTGCTCTCCCGTTCTCGATGACCGTGGGACAAATCTCGCCGTAGGCGTAAAACCCGGAAAGCGTCAGCCCACGGGGAAGGTTTTCCACGAGGATGTTCCCCTCGACGTCCTTGTCGTCGCCCATAACCATATATCGTCCGCCGCAGGAGACGCAGAACAGCGTGGTCCAGGTGTAATCATCGTCCTTCTTAGCCGCCTCGATTTTATCCCTGATCTCCTTTATGGCCATTCTGCAGGAGTCCTGAATGTCCTGCCGCTTCATCGTGACGAGAGAGATGGCCGATCCCTCCGAAATCGCGCCGAAAAGAACGCCCGACCCATCCGCGGGATTCAGGATCTTGATGGTGCGCACCACGGGAATCCTGTCCTGATCATGGTTTTTGCTTATGTAGACCTTCAGGGGAGTCGAGACGTAAACGGCCAGATCCCCCTGCGCGATGAGGTCGTCGACGAGCAGGCCGACATGCCGCAGGTACTCGACGAAGGGCATGTCCTCGACGGTGTAAATGACGTTCCCTTCGGCTTTCGATACGACGTGTTTCTGCTCGGAGAGGTCGCTCAGGACGTTCTGAACGGCGAAAATCGGCCGGACGTTGCCGTCCACCAGCACGATGGCCGCGCGATCCGTGAAGGCCCTTCCGTCCGCGTACATCAGAATGTCTCCATCCGCGACGTTCGACGAAGGAAGCCCTCCGAAGACGGGAATGTTCCCGGAAAGCTCGCTCAGCGTATCGACGTACCCGTCGAGGGGAATGACGTCGTTGAAGGGAGGCACCAGAAAAAGGATCTTCCCCGGCCCCTCCGCGGCGGCTTTGGTCTTTTCGTAAGCCGTTTGCAGCTCCTGCCTCAGATTCTCCGGGGTGAGAGCGTCCGTAAGAGCGACGCCGAACCGCACGTCATCCCCCGTCAGAACGAGCAGGACAGCCGACAGAATCTGCGCGCCCTTTTGCGCCTCAAAATTAGCGATGCTGGTGCAGCCGACCACATCGAACGGAATCTTTTTCTTAATGGCCGCCATGAAGTCCCCGTGGGCCATTTCCACGTCGCAGAAAACAAAGCCGCAGCTGTTCCTGCCGGGGCCCTTCGCCTCGATCTGATCCAGCAGTTCCTGTGCCGCCGCTTCCGCGTTGTCCATCTCTTCCGTTACTGCAACGATCGATCGCATTTACACCCTTCTCCTTTCCCGGGTTCACTCATCCCGGTCTTATCCGCCCCGGTTCTACTCGCGTTCGACGCCGGCCGGGTGGAACCTGAAGTACTCGTTGTATCGCTCCCAGAACTCGGCAATCTCCTTCTCCGTCCAGTCCAGCCCGTCTATAACGGTCGCTCCGGGCTGAAAACCCCTGCGGTGACTTCGAATCCATGCACTGTCCCTGCGATATTTCCTGTAAGAGGCGGGATTGGACGCAAGGCCCCGCTGCATACGCCACAGCGTGTAGCCCGCCTCGTACCGCCAGCCGACGGGCAGGGCGTTTTTGTTGTACTTCCTTTTTTTCGCGTTGACGGCGGCGTCGACCGGCCCCGCCAGCAGCGAACTCCATACGCACAACAGGAGGAGCGCTCCCAAAAGTCTCCTCATATTCAGCTTTTTCGTGTTCATGTCTTTCATCCTTTCCCGCGATCGTCCTCGGGCAGCGCCGGTTCTCCCGCCGCCGCGGCCGCTCTGGCGGCCTGCTCCTTCCTCGCGATCTTGCTGGCGTACATCGCCTCGTCCGCCAGATTGATCGTGTCCAGCAAAGACGCGGCGGCGCCCGGGTAAAGCGCCATGCCGAAATCCATCACGACCCGAATCAGCGGGCTTTCCGGATTGGAATCGTCGCTCCGGATTCGCAGTTGCGCTATTTCCTGCCTGATGCGGTCGATGATGAGCTGGGCGTCCGTCTTCGATACGTTCGGCAGCAGAAGGATGAACTCGTCTCCGCCGTAGCGCCCCACGCTGTCGCTGAGCCGCAGAACCCTCTTGATGACCGCGGCGGCCTTGACCAGCACCTCGTCGCCCTTGGTGTGTCCGTAGTTGTCGTTGGTGTGCTTGAAGTTGCCCATATCGCCGATAACCAGACAGGCGTTGCCGCCGTAACGGGTGATGCGGTCGGTTTCCTCCTGAAGACGGCGAATCATGTAACGTCGGTTCCATATGCCGGTGAGGGGGTCGACGGACGCCTCCTCCTCGCGCTGCGTCATGAGGTCGTAAAGCATCCAGAAGCCCGCCACGTAGTCGGTCAGGAGCTGGTACACCTTCAGCTCCGCGGGCTGCAGGCCCGACGGCTTCCAGAGGTCGATGACCCCGACGCTCTGTTTTTCGAAGATGACGGGAACGATCCACCGGGTCTCCAGGGAGGACTCGCCGTACTCCACCACCTGCATTTCCTGGATGGCCGCGTTCAGGACCGGGGCGGTCCCGGGGATGGAAAACCCCTCGTCGTTGTGCCACGCAAGGAGTTCCAGTTTCTGCCCTCCATCTTCCAGGCCGCCGGTAAAGAGATAAATTGCGCAGGTGAAGTCGGAAACCACCTTTTTGAGGTATTCGAGCATCCCTTCCAGCAGGTGGCCGCGATTACGCGTACGGAGCAGCGTATGAATCAGAGAATGCAGTTGCTGCAAGCTCTCAGTATGTCTGTCCAGCTCGGCCCGGTTGGACTGTTCTTCGAAGTAAAGGCCTATATTGCTGCCCACGATGCTCATCAGCGTGACGTCCTGCTCCCTGAAGGCATCGACCCGGGAATTTTCCAGACCCATGACGCCCCACGTGTTCTCCCTGTAGACCAGAGGAATGGCCAGCATCGAATGGGCCTCCGCCGGGTCCCCTCCGACGTCGCGGGCCAGCGAACCCCACGCGATGGCCCTGCGCGCGGCGTAGCTCTCGCCCAGCGGGGCCGCCCCGGAGAGGAAGCGCTCCACCGCCGTCGCCGCCGTTTCCTTCGTGAAATCCGTCACTCCGTCCATGACCCAGGCCCGGCCCAAAAACGAGGGCACCACGAGCCGAAGGGACGAAAAGGAGATCACCTGGGGGAGATTTTCCCTCAACGCGTCGAAAAGTTCGACGATTCCATGAAATTCGTTGAAACGACGCAGAAAATCGAAGAGCCACCTCTGATTTTCCGTCAGAAGCTTCAGTTCCGCGGCGTGTTGTTTCTGTAAAGTGATGTCGATGCCGGAAAAAATATAGTTTTGAACGTTACCGTCGTAATCGAAAAGCGCGGAAAGGCCGAAATCGAGGGTGATGAGGCGCCCGTCTCTGCAAACAAATTTTTCCTCCAGATGGAAGTGGGTGTCCTCGGAGCTTTCGCACTTTCGAAGAAGCTCCATGATGACGGCCCGACGCTCTCCGACGCCGGGCGTCTCCAGAAGAGACACGATGGGGGTCCCCTGCAACTCTCCGGCGCTGTACCCCAGCATGTCGTAAAAGGCCTGATTGGCGTCGATCAGGCACCCTTCGACGTCGATGACCGCCATGCTGCCCGGCGCGCTTTTGAAAATGGCCGAAAGCTGCCTCTCGCTTGACTGCATGGCGTCGACGGCCCGCCTGTAATCGTCGATATCGACCATGGCCCCCCGGATGCTGAGGACCGTCCCGTCCGCACCCCGCCGGACGATCCCGCTGCGCACGACGAACCACCGCCAGTCCCCGGCGGAGCTCTGCATTCGAAGGTCCGTGTTCAGGCGTTCGTCGGAGACCAGAGCCCTCTCCGCGAGCTTCCGAAACACCCACGCGTCGTCCGGGTGCATCAGGGAGACGAAGTCGTTCAGACACTCGACGTCCTTTCCAAAAAGCGACTGTCCCCCCGGCGTGAGATGAATCGCGCCCGTGCCCGGCGTCCATTCCCAGTAGCAGCCGCCGGTAACGTCCGTCATCATGGTCAAAAAAGAGGAGATCTGAGCGGATTTTTTTCGCTCCGCGCGGGTCATCGCCCCCAAAAGGACGCCGACGCCTCCCCAGGACAGAAACAAAAACAGCGCGCTCCACGAAAAGCACGCCAACAGCGCCTGCAGGGAAAGCCCCAGCAGCAAAAAAAACAAACATGCTCCCGCTGCGGAGTCAGGGAACGGCAAGCGCGACAGGTTTTTAAAAAATCTCAGGTGCTTTCGTCTTTTAACGCCATTTTCCATATTTACGTGACTCCGTTTTCGACCGCCTGGCTGAATCAGCCTATTTTCGTGGCTTCGCTGCAAAAAACGCATCCTTCAGCACTTAATTATAACACCCGTTACCTTTTTTCTTTTTCCCGCGTGCAGTACCCGCATCCATGACATCCCATTGGACACATCCCCCCGCGATTTCTGCGGGTACAGCAGGTAACGACGACGAAAACGGCAACACACACAACAATCAATCCCCACGGCATTTTCATCATCCAATTTCCACCATCCGCTCTCATCAGGTGAAGTCCGTCGCCCAGTACTATATCATCCCCTGCTCTTTCTTTCACCATGACGGAGGCGGATTATCGTACACCGAACGACGCGTGCCCGTTCAGCAACCATTCAAGCCCATAAGGCAGAGCGAGCTCCGCCTTATGGGCTTGAATGGTTACGCGCCTTTTTTCGTTTATCGGGCAAAACCTGTGGAGGCGAAAAAGTCCCCGAGGATCCCGGAGACCTGATCGAACTCCATAAGAAAGGCGTCGTGCCCGATGTCGCTTCGAATTTCCCGGTACGAGGAATGCGCGCCGGCGTCGCGCGCCGCGTCGGCCACCTCCTGAACCTGCCAGGGGGGGAAAAGAATGTCGCTGTTGATGCCCACCGCCAGAAAATGTTTTTTGCGCATACCCTCGAAGGCGGCCTCGGCGTCCCCGTAGTCCCGGCCGAGGTCATGCAGGTCCATCATCCTCGTCAGGTACAGGTAACAGTTCGCGTCGAACCGCTTCGTCAGGAGCTCTCCGTGGTGCATCAGGTAACGTTCGACGTCGAAGCGCCCTTCCCACTCGTCGATGTTGTCCCGGGCCGAGCGCATGTGACGCCGGACGAAGGATTCCTCGCTGCGGTAGGTGATCATCGCCAGCATACGCGCGTTGTAGAGCCCGCTGATCGGTCCCCTGCCGGGGCAGTACTCGCCCTCCTTCCACTCGGGATCCGACGTGATCGCGTGACGCTGGACCCCGTTGAAGGCTATGGCCTGCGGGTACAGGCGCAGCGGCGTCGCTATGATGACGCCGAAGTCAAGGAGATGCGCAAACCGGGAGACCCATTCGAGCGCGATCATGCCTCCCAGAGAGCCGCCGATGACCCCCGCGACGCGCCGGATCCCCAGGGCCTCCAGAGCCATTTTCTGCGAGGTCGCAATGTCGCGGGGGTCGACGAGGGGAAAGCGCATCCCCCAGGGGCGTCGCGTTCCGGGCTCGATGTCGGTCGGCGCTGAGCTGCCGTAAGGGCTGCACAGGTTGTTGCAGCAGACGACGCACAGCCTGTCGGTGTCCAGAATTCCACCCGGCCGCACCACCGGATCCCACCAGGCGTCGGGAAGGTCGGAGACCGGCCCTCCCGCCACGTGGTGGCTGCCCGTCAGGGCGTGGCAGACCACCACGACGTTGGAGCCGTCGGGCTCGGGCGTGCCGTTGATGGAGCAGGCCACGCGGACGTCCCGCAGAACCTTACCCGAGTGGAGAGTCAGTTCCGGCAGCACAACCGAACAAAATCGTTCAGACATATTTTTTCAGGCCCAATTCTTCCCAGGTTTTACACATTATTTTTTAAGCTTTTTTGAGGGCGTTTTCGATGTCGCTCAGGATGTCGTCGATGTGCTCGATCCCGATGGAAAGGCGCACCAGCTCGGGCGGAAGGCCACCGGCCCGCTGCTGTTCCTCCGTAAGCTGGCTGTGCGAGGTGCTCGCCGGGTGAAGCGCGAGGGACTTCGCGTCGCCCACGTTCGCCAGGTGGCTGAAAAGCTCAAGCGCCTCGATGAAGCGCGCCCCGGCCTCGGTCCCGCCCTTCACGCCGAAGACCACCATGCCGCCGAAGCCCTTCTTCAGGTATTTCGAGGCCGTGGGATACGTCGGGTCGTCCTTCAGCCCCGGGAAACGGACCCACTCCACCTTTGGATGGGAGGCCAGGTACTCGGCGACCTTCGCGGCGTTTTCGACGTGGCGGTCCATCCTGAAGGGAAGCGTTTCCAGGCCCTGAAGGAAAATCCACGCGTTGTCCGGCGACAGGCAGGCGCCCAGGTTGCGCAGGGGCACGGTGCGCACGCGCAGGGCGTAGGCGATGGGGGAGAGCGCCTCCGGCAGGTCATGGGCCCAGCGCAGCCCGTGGTAGTTGGAGTCCGGCTCGTTGAGCAGGGGGAACTTTTTGTTGCCCTTCCACGGGAACTTTCCGGAGTCCGTGATGATGCCCCCGATGGCCGTCCCATGCCCGCCGATCCACTTCGTCAGGGAGTTGACCACGATGTCCGCCCCGTAGTCGATCGAGCGCAGGAGGTAAGGCGTGGTGAAGGTCGCGTCCACGATCAGGGGAATCTCCGCCTCGTGGGCGATTTTGGCGACCGCCTCGACGTCCGTCACGTCGAGCGCGGGGTTGCCGATCGTCTCGATGTACAGCGCCTTCGTTTTGGGCGTGATCGCCTTTTTGAAGTTCTTCGGATCGCGCGCGTCCACGAAGTGAACCTTCAGGCCGAACTGGGGAAAGATGGAGTCGAACATCGTGTAGGTGCCGCCGTAGAGGTTCGTCCCCGACACGATCTCGTCGCCCGCCTGAGCCAGCGTCGCGATGGCGTAGTGGACCGCGCTCGTGCCCGAGGCCGTCGCCACGGAGGCCGCCCCGCCCTCCAGCAGGGTCACGCGCTGCTCCAGCGTGTCCACCGTGGGGTTCGTCAGTCGGCTGTAGATATTGCCGAGTTCCCTCAGCGCGAAAAGGTCGGCTCCGTGCTTCACGCTCCTGAAGACGAAGGAGCTCGTCCTGCTGATCGGCACGCCCCGCGACAGCGTCGTCGGGTCGGGCTCCTGACCTCCGTGAATCGCCAGTGTTTCGAAATGCCAGTTCTTACTCATCTTTTACTCCTCCTGTATTTTGGTATATGGAAAACATAAAAAAACAGGGACCCCTTTCGTTCAGGGATCCCCGTTCACTGGCGCGCAGACCGACTAGACGCCGACCGCTCCAGGCGAGGATCCGCGCGCGCACATCATCATGCTTATCAGGCACTGAACCACGGTAAAATGCGTATTTTTGAACATCTGCGGACCCTCCTTTTTCAAAAACTCCCGGATTCTCCCGAAGGCGCTGCCGGTATTGCCGACTGACAATGAATTGTCGAAATTATTAAATTGCGTATCAATCTTATCGAACTTGTAATGAATGCTACTGCAAACGTTCTTTTCTGTCAAGTTTTCGTCAGGTTTTGGGGGAAATCGACCCCTTTCCGCGAGGGAGTCATGCCGCCTCCGTCGTTCAGCGCCCTCATCCGCAGCTGTTCGACCGTCAGGTTTCCGGCCTGCAAAGTTTCTTCCGGGCATGACCCATTGCTGAAAACGGCAATTCTGTCGGCGATTTGCAGAAGCTCTTCTTCCTCGGTGGAGACCACGACGACGCACTTCCCGTCACGGGCCATGCCGCGAATGACCTCGTAAATGTCCCGTTTTGCGCCGATATCGACGCCTTTGGCCGGCTCGTCGAGGAGCACCAGTTCCGCGTTCTGGGCTATAATACGCCCGAAGAGCGCTTTTTGCTGATTGCCTCCGGACAGCGACTGGATTGGCCCCGACAGCTGTCCCTGAGTGTCGAAGCGCGAAAGAACACCTCGAGCGTAAGTGTCCGCCGCTCTGTCGTCGAGAAGCAGGAAGCGCCTGAATCGACTCAGCATCGGCAGCACCACGTTTTTCAGCACCGACATCTGCGGGATGAAGCCGTCTTTTTTGCGTTCCTCGGTGAGATAGGCCACGCCGCGTTCGATGGCGTCCGAGGGCGAGGAGGCGTGAAAGGGAACGCCGTCGAACAGCACGTCGCCGGCAGTGATTTTCTCCATTCCGTAAAGCGTCCGGCAGAACCTGCTCCGGCCGGACCCGACGAGCCCGTAAAGCCCCAGAATTTCCCCCGGATACACCTTCAGGCTGACTCCTCTGAGCCCCTTCGTTCGCAGGTTTTTGACGACGAGCCTCGGATTGGACCCGGCGGACGCGCTGAACGGCGTGTGGAAAGTCAGCGATTCCTCGGGTTTTTTCCCGACAATCGCGTCCACAACTTCATTTTTGTCTATCCGGGGAGTCGAGGCCCGGTACACCACCGCGCCGCCCGTCAGAACGGTCGCGTCGTCGCAATGGTCCAATATTTCGCTCACCTTATGAGTGACCACCACGACCCCTATTTGCTTTTCCACGGCGATGCGCCTGACGCCGGCCAGCAATTCCTCGGCGCGGCGGACCTCGAGCGCCGTGGTGGGCTCGTCCAGGAACAGGTACCTGGCGTTTCTGTCCAGGTTGATGATGATTTCTATCATCTGCCGCTGCGGATGGCTGAGGTCCCTGACCAGTGCGTCCGGAAGAACCGGGAGGTCGTGTTCTTCGAGGAGCCGTGCCGTATGAGCCCGCATTTCGCGTTCCATCCTGACGCCGTGAACGGACAGTTCGCGCCCCAAAAAAACGTTTTGCGTCACCGAAAGCTGGGATATCAGGCGCAATTCCTGATAAACGCAGGCGATTTGACTGGAAAGAGCGTCGCGCGGCGAGTTCAGCACCACCGCGCGACCGTTCAGAATCAGCTCCCCGGAATCGTATCCGCAGGCGCCCGCCATTATCCTGAGCAAAGTGGATTTCCCCGCGCCGTTATGGCCGAAAAGTCCATGCACCTTCCCCGGGCTTATTTCGAAGTCGACGCCGTGGAGAACGCGCACCCCCGAAAAAGACTTTTCCAGACCTCTGGCCACATAGGAATCTACGGGCATTTTACCTGCGACCTCCTGCCTTCAGGTCAATAGGCCTTCGAAAGAACGTCCTTCGCGTTCTCTTCGTTGACGAGAAGAGGCGGGCTCATGTACTTCGGTTCGAGCTTCTCGCCCTTCATGTGCCTGACCGCGTTTTCCACGACGATCTGCGCCAGCCTGTCGGGTTCCTGGATGGCCCCCGCCATCAGGAGGTCGCCGTCGATGATCATCTGCACTCCGACCTTGTCGACGAAGGCATAGAGCTTCACCCTGTCCTGCATACCAAGCTGCTCGATGGCCTTGGCCGCCCCGATCGCCGCAGGTTCCGTGTCGGAATAGATGATGTTCATGTTGGGGTTTCCCATCAAAAGCTCCTGCGTCACCTTGAGGGCCGTGGTTTCCTCGACCTTGCCGTTGACGACGACCGGATGGACCTTTACGTTCGGGCTCTTCGCAACGGCCTCTTTGAAGCCGTCGTCCCGCGTGTTCGCCGATACCGACGTCGGCTCGCCGATAATGCCCACATAAGCCTCCGCGCCGTTGAGGTCTTTGACGAGCTGTTCGCCGATGTAGACTCCGCCCATTTTCTGATCGGTCTCCACGGCCTGAACCATGGTCGCTTCCTGCTGTTTCATCATTTCGGGGTCCGGAAGCAGGTTGACCGTTATGACGGGGATGTTGGCCTTATTGAGCTCGAGGACGGACGCGACGCCCGGCCCGGAGCTCGTGCAGTTGAGCGCCACGAAGTCCACCTTCTGCTCGACGAAGCTCTGGACCTGGGAGAGCTGCTTCAGATCGTCGTTGTCGGCGATGAGAACGCGAACCTCAAAGCCGTTCTTTTCCCCGTTTTCCAGAAAACTCTTCCTCATCGTGACGTAGTACGGATTGGTCAGGTTCGGCAGCGACACCCCGAGGATCGGCTTTTTGTCCGCAGCCCAAACCGGCTGGCCGGACGCGAGAACGAGCAAAACGACGAGACCGGACAGGATACACGCAGAAAATCTTTTCATTTGCATAACCTCCTCTTAATATATGAGGGGCTCGCTGCCCCTCGACGCCTTCAGCCGCACCGCACAATTCCCCGGTCAGGAATTTCCCCTGAAACCGAAAGAACTCTTCCACAGCTTTTTCCACGGCAACCGCAGTCGTTTGGACGAGTGAAGCGTGTCGAAAGTGACGCCGCCCAGGATGATGAGGCCTATGACCAGGGGCTGCCAGAACGGATTTATGCTCAGAACGTTCATCAGGTTCGACACCGTGGCGATCATGACCGCCCCGATCATCGCCCCCAGGATCGTGCCGGTCCCCCCGAAGAGGCTGACGCCGCCGACCACGGAGGCCGCTATCGAGAAGAACAGGTCGTCTCCGACCCGTCCGGGGTTCGGCGAGCCGACCATGATGCGCGAACCGTATATAAGCCCTCCACAGGCGGCGCAGAACCCGGATATCGCGTAGACCAGCACGGTGATTTTTCGGATGTTTATGCCGGCGAGCCGCGACGCCTCCGCGTTGCCCCCCACCGCACAGATATGGGTTCCGGTCACCGTCTTTTTGAGGAATATGGAGGCGCACACCACCGCCATGACGAGCGCGATGACCGGGAAGGGAACGCCGAGAGGGCGCGATTGCCCGATGAGCGCGTAGCCCTTCTGAGTGATCATGATAAAATTCGCCCCGGTGATAATCTGAGGGATCGATGCCGCCACCCCCTGCATTGCGAAGGTGACGATAAACGGGGGGACGCCGGCGTAGTGAATGATCAGTCCGCTGATCATTCCCGTGGCGATGCCTATGCCCATCACGAGGACCACGGCCAGGGGCCACGGGATGCCCGCGTACTGCATCAGAACAGCCGCAAAGACGCAGCTCATGGCGACGATGGAACCCGTCGAAAGATCGATCCCCCCCGTCAGGAGCACAAAAGTCTGCCCGAGGCAGAGAAAACCGATGACCGCGCCATTCAACAGAAGCACCTTGACGTTGGAGAGCGTCAGAAAATTTGGCGTGGCAAAATGTCCCACCGCGATGATGCACAACAACACCGCCCCGATCCCCGTTTCCCTGGGCAGGCGGTCCAAAAAGGAACTCCGAATGGTCGGCTCACAGGGCTGCGTCATTGTAATCTCTCCTGAAACGTTGCGAAATTTCTTCATATCTCGTGCGGACCGACTCGTCCCGCCTTTCGGACGGAACGGCGGCGAGTTCCAGAGGCAAGGCCCACCGCTCGCTCATCTCCGCCGTCCCGACGCCGAAAAACGCCGCGGCGGCCTGAACGCAGGCGCCGGCGGCGGCGGTCTCCGGCACGGTGCAGGTCAGAATTTCTTCCCCCGTCATATCCGCCAGTATCTGCCTGTAAGAACGGGACCGGGCGGCTCCCCCCGTCAAAATAAAACGGCCTCCGAACCGGACTCCGGATCTTACAAGCGCGTCCCTGCCCCCGAGCAGGCCGCAGACGACTCCCTCCACGGCGGCGCGCGCAAGTTCTTCCCGCGTGGCGTCCGTGCGGAGGCCGTGGAGGCTGCCTCGCGCGAACGGCAGATTGGGGGTCCTCTCGCCGTCGAGATAGGGAAGCAGCGTCAGACCGCCCGAACCGGGAAGCGCCGACAGCGCCATTTCGTCGAAGGCGGCCGCGTCGACCCCGAGCAGCCGCCTGAACGCGTCCGTCACTTTGGCGGCATTGAGGGTCGTGACCATCGGCATAAAGCGTCCCGTCGCGTCGGCATATCCGTTTATCGCCCCGTCCTGAGTGTCGACGCAGCCGGTGCGAACGATGCTGTAGACGGTTCCGCTCGTGCCAAGCGAGAGAACCGTATCGCCCTCGCCCGCGTTCAGTCCGAGCGCCGCCGCCATGTTGTCCCCGCTTCCTGCGCCGACGACGGCGCCGGCCAGCCCCTCCATCCCCGGAATCTCGCGGACGACGCCGGACGGCGCGCCGGAATCGATTATTCCGGGAAGCTTCCCCGAGAGAGCGACCTCCGGCAGCGCAAGACGCAGAATTTCCTCGTCCCATGCGTTGACGAAAGGAGAGAAGTACCCCGTTCCGGACGATCCGCCCCGCTCCGTCACCGCCTGCCCCGTCAAAAAATACACGATGTAGTCGAAGGGAAGCATGACGTGCTCGGCGGCCCCGAGCAGGCCGGGGTGGTTCCTCTGCGTCCAGACCAGCTTCGAAACCGTGAGCGCGGGGCCGGGAATGGAACCGGTGCGTTTCTCCCACTCGTTCTTTGGAAGGATGTCCAACAGCCTTTCGGCGTCCGGCGCGCTTTCCGTGTCGTTCCAGAGCTTTGCAGGGCGAAGCGGGCGGTCGTCGGAGCCGAGGATGACCAGACCATGCCCCTGAGCGCCCACCGATATGCACGCAATTCTCGGCAGATATTCCTGCAGCGAAACGCAAACCTCCCTGAGCGCATGGGCCCAATCCAGAGGAGACTGCTCGCTGCACGGGGGGGTTGTCGGAGGATGAGGCGCCCGGGCTTCGGCGACGATCGATCCATCGTCGAGATTTCGAAGCATCATCGTGCACGACTGCGTGGAGGAATCGATACCGGCCGCGAGGTCCCGCTTCGTGTTCATGAAACTCATAAAAAATTTCCGCCCGTGTCGGCCAGCTTTTCCAGCGCGATGGCCGCATTTTTTCCCACGGCGCCGCCGGGGTGGATGAAGAAAAAGGACTTCCATTCATAGCCGCGCAGGACGCGACAGGCCTCGACGATTCCGTCGAGCAGAGCGCCGGCGGCCAGAGAGCTCCCCGTGGCGATGACGGTTCCAAGATCGGCCTGCGGTTCGAGCGGAATGACGAGCACGTGGTCGGCAAGCCCGGCGAGAGGGGAATCCCTCTCCGACGTTATGACGACGAGGGCGCGCCCCAGTTCCTTCCCTCTGGCGCAGAATTCGTTCAGCTCCGAGGAACTGCCGCCCTTCGAAATCGCGATGACGACGTCCTCTCCCCCTATCGCCCCCAACCCGCCGTGAAGCCCGTCTCCGGGCGGAAGAAAGAACGCAGGAGTCCCTCCGACCGACAGCAGGTGCGCGGCCCTCCTTGCAATGGACCCGGACGTTCCGCTTCCGGTGACGATAACCTTTCCGGGACACTCGGACAGCAAATGGACGACACGCACAAAAGCCTCGTCGACCGCGCCTGCGGCACATTGCACAGCCCGGGCGTCATTCTTTATGACGGCGATCGCGACGTTTTTTATCGAATCCGCGTCCATACAGATACTCACTCTTCACTCCCCCTCGTTTGGAGAATGTGCCTGATTTTTTCGTGAAAATTCACGTCGTTCAGCCCTGGAATAAGTCCAAAAGAATAAACTGCACCTTCGTACATGGTAACAAGACAATTCTATAGAGTCAAGATGCAGTGCGTGACAGGTGCAGTGCGTCACCCAAATCCGCAGATTGGTATCGAGCACGCGCCATCAGCGCCGGAAGAGGCAAAAATTTAGACGGGATATCGCCTTCGACCTGAAATTCGCCTAAAATAATGCGGCCCTGATCTTCCGGGGAGGGGCTATAAAAACTTTATCAGAGAAAATCAACATCAGGAGCGCGGCTTTATGAGCAATGCACGAGGAAAATCGATTGAGTCCAAACCAGAGAACCAGGTCACGGAATGGAAACGTGAGTGGAAGGATGAATACCTGGATTGGGTGTGTGGGTTTGCCAATTCACAGGGCGGCAGGCTTTTTGTCGGAATTGACGACAAAGGCCGCGTTTATGGTCTCAATAATCGAGAGAAGCTGCTGAAGGATATCCCAAATCAAATCCGGCAGGCGATGGGAATTGTGCCTGAAATTTTATCTGGCCGGGTATGTCGAAAGCTGGGGACGGGGCATCGAGAAAATATTTACAGCGTGTAAGAACGATGGCGTCCCCGAGCCGGAATATACCGTTCATCCCACAGATATTATGCTGAAATTCACAGCGCATCCAGATAGGATCATTCCATCCGGCCATACAGTTGTGAGAGATGGTTTTACAGACGCGACAGATAATTTGACAGATATACCGAAATATTTGACAGATAATTTGACAGATAAAGAACTCGCGGTGCTAAAATTAATCCTCGAAAATAACTGTTACACTACAGGCGAAATGGCGATAAAACTTGCTGTCAGCAGACAAACAGTCACTAATAGGCTGAAGACATTACAAGAAAAGAAACTTGTCTACCGTGTCGGTTCCGACAGAAAAGGTCTGTGGAAGGTAGCCGATAACCCGAAACAATAACGTTAGTCAGGGCGTTGCGGTCGGGTACGTGTGACCTCCCACCCTTCGGGGAGAATTCCGGAGGAAGAGCCGCAGACGAGCCCCGGGGATTTCTCAGCTACTGCCTTGAGAAATCCCCGGGCGTTTATCGTTTTTATGTAAAGGAGAGGGGAGGGGGCTACCAGCCTCTCTTGCGCCATTTAGAGAAGGCCGCCCTATGGCGCGCCTGAGTCGGGGCTTTCAGGGGCGCCAGTCCCCCTGAATCTGAATGATGTACGTGGAGCCCTTTCTCCCCTTTGTAGCAACTTACGACGCGAACAGGCTCTGCGCCATATCGCGAT
>JAISSA010000045.1 GCA_031273365.1 Synergistaceae bacterium | reverse complement strand
CCACATGCAAAAGATCGCTGAGCCTGTTCGTCCCTGATTCCAGCGATGTTTTCAGCATCACCTCCAGAATATGAATGTTATCCTCCTGAAGATAGGGGAGAGCGACGTAATTCTTTCCGTATCCCGTTCCAACGCAAAAGACTCCCTCTTCATTCCATACGTTCGCCTCGCTCCATGGACAATATTCGAGCTTTTCTCCGCTGAACCATCTCCCCGCGGGAATTCTGACGCCGCTGTCATCGACGATAATTTTCCCGAAGGTCCGGGATTTGCCCTCACTGAGCGCCTGCAGGCACTCACTCAGCAGACGGAGACCAATCGCCCGCCAGAGACAGCCCGTCATGCGGACATAAACACTTTCTTCCCGGAAGCTGCATGACGTCAGCGAGGCATCATCCCCCCAAAAAACTGCGTATTCTGTCCTCGCGAAAATTCCATTCTGAAAACGAACTTCCCCCCATCGCAGCCGCGTGATGGAATCCAGAGGCCAGCATTGCCCTTCATATTCGATTCCCTCGGGCGAGATACGTATTCTGTCCTCAATGGACCTCCCGAGGTCCGCCTCAAAAGTAATGTCGTCAGCCCACTCCTTTTTTTGTTCTGCGATATTCCGAAATATTTTGTCATCTTTCGCGGCAATTTCCTGTATTTCGTCGACTTCGCTGAAATAGTCCTTTAGAATTTTATTGACCCGGACCGAGTGATCCAGTTTTCCGTGGTTCTGATACAGAAAGACGGCCAGCTGCTGTATAATTATCCCGATGTTCCGACTCTCGCGATGT
Organism: Synergistaceae bacterium; assembly: GCA_031273365.1. Lineage (GTDB taxonomy): Bacteria > Synergistota > Synergistia > Synergistales > Aminobacteriaceae > JAISSA01. Next base: position 8,607 of record JAISSA010000045.1, on the reverse strand, counting down.
GTCCTGCCCCGCTTTTTGTAGTTGACCTGGATGGGCCCCGCTACCCGCATCCAGTTTTTAACCACCTCGACGAGTCGATTGATCATGATGTTCAGGGCGAGGTTCGTTGTCTGCAGGTCCGCCAGCTTCTGCATCTTATCCGCGAGAGTCGCAATATTCGCTTTTTCCTTATCGAAAAACAAAGCGGCTTCCATCTCGTAAAGGTCGATCAGGTCGTCCGTCAGCAGAAACGAAGGGCTCGCCGCCAGCGACTCCATTACGTCGATCAGTTTCGAGGTGGGTAATCGATCCAGCGACGCTTTCAGCGACAGGCGAAAATACTCGCGGCGCTTCTGTATCTCGCGCTGCACCACGTCAAGATCGCTGATATTTACAAAACCGCCCTCTGAACGCGCTCTGTTGAACGTTATCAGCAAATCTTCGACATCGATTGCCTCAAAAGTCTCCGAGAGCCGGGTTATCCATATCACGTATAAATCCTCCGGAATTTTCCCCAGACCTGCCGCCAGAAGATTGGCCTGAGCCATGGGGGTAAATTCATGGAGCTTCGGCAGATCACGTATTTCATTTTGCAGAAAAGACAGGACCTCCGGGACCCGAAGCGGGAAAATCCCCGGCAACCAGGCAATTTCCGCGGAAATTCGCTTCTGAGGGTGAATCAATATGGATCGCGCGTTGGAACACTCGACAGGATCGCCCATAAGGCTGCGCTCTTCCGCAGCCTCTATAATGCTTTCTTTGGAATCCCAGGGCGTTACGGCCAGTACGTGAAAGGGGTTTTTCAGAAGATCCATGTCACTCTTCGTTTTGGAAACCACGAATCCCGGATCATCCGGCTACCCCCGCAAAATATTCGCCACTTCCGCAAGTTCCTCCGTCGGATCCATGAGGCATATCTGCGACAGCTGGACCACGACAGTTCTCAGGCTTTGAATATCTCCGTCCCGCAAAAATTCCCTGCCGTTCGCCGCCAGTTTGTTGAAAGCGCCCTTATCCATAAAAAGATGGGCCGACGCGCTCAGATATTTGAAGCGTTCCACGACAAACCACTCCTGACGCCAAAGGATATCGAAGTTTTTGGCCTTAATCTCGTCCAGGTAACGCTCAAAATCCCTGTCGTTTTTCTCTATGGAACGCTGCGCCACTCTGGACAGGTTTTCAAACGCCGTGACCTCTGAAGGGCGCGCATCCTGACGCAGGTGTTCCTCGAAGAAATCGCGCACCTCCGCGAGCTCCAGACTTCGAATTTCCTTCTGGTGCTTTTCACGAATTTCGGCCAGAAGCCTTTTGGCTTCCTGAAGCCTTTCGCGCGCCTCCTGGACGACCTCCGCCTCCGCCTTGTCCAGGTCCGGCGACGTTGCGGGGGCAAGCTTCTGCCTCACCTGTTCCAGTTTGGGATCGTCCACAACCTCGGCTATCGTGTCCAGACGGCCCAGCACCTCCATTCCCTCCTGCCCGAGAACGACGGGGTCGGCATTGTAATCCTGCCCTTCCTGTCTGGAGTAGTATTTCTGTCCGGATATGAAGACGTTGCCTGTGCCTGGGGCCGATACCTCGAGAAGTATGTTTCCGGAATCTAAAATTTTATACTCGCATATAAGCTCGGCGCCCTCGGCGATGACGCCCTCGGTAAAGTCGGCCCCGGAAATTTTAAAGCAACCGATCGATCGATTGTCCGTAATGGGGTCCAAAATCTCCCCTTCCCACAAATTAAACCTGAGATCACCGGAAGATCCGGCTTCCAGGGTTTCTCCCGCCCTGAAGGTCTTCGTCCCCCTGTGGGGAAGAGGGTCTCCGGAGCGGATCAGGTACTCCAGCGTACGTCTGCGTGACCCGGACGAATCGAGAACTTCGATGCCTATGGAATGGGAGGCCGGAATGGCGTTGACCGTCGCGGAGGTTCTGGTGACGACAATTTTATCGTCCTTAAGGGGAACGGTTCCCCCCGAAGCGTCAACAACGGAGACCGTAAAAGTATTTTCGCCCGCTCCGGAAAGAGGCAGATCGATTATCATTTCTCCGGAAAGCGCGATACGTCCGGAAGTCCATCCCGTATCGTCGCTGTCGACCTGGAACTCCAGCCCCTCGACCGCCTCGTTCACAAGCTGAACCCCCAGTTTCGCGGTTTCCCCCGTGGTCCTGGAGCTGTAGCTGAACGCCAGCGGGAAGTCCTTTTCCATGGCGAGGCGGCCGCGCGAAGTTTTACGGGAATGGTCGCGGGTGCTCCAGTCGATGGACTCCGCAAAGATACTGGCGCCTTCGGCAACGGCAGTCATGGGGTTGACGTCGATGTTGGCCGGCAGGCCCAGCTCGAACGCCACCTTATCCCTCAGCGGTTTATATTTTGTGGGCCCGCCAATAAAAACGATGCTCTCCAGATCATGCACGCTCAGCGACGTACTCTCCAGAGTCCTGCGCGTGGCCTCGATGGTTTCTTCTATCTGCCGTTCGACCAGACGATCGAACTCTTCCCGGCATAACGGGATCTCCAGGTAAATATCCTCTCCCTTCAGGTCCTGCATATGCACTTCCGTCTCCAACAACCTGATGGTCGATTCCTCAAAGGAAGAGAGTTCGATTTTCGCCCTTTCCGAGGCCCACGCGGCAAGACGCAGCAGAGTTTTAAACCGGGGCTGGGAGACAAAATCTTCCGGCAGGCTGAACGTTTCCATCAGCCACGGGCGCACGACGTTATCGACCAGGGTTCTGTCGAAATCACGGCCGCCGCACATGGCAATGCCCCCCTGAGCAAAAAGGCTCACGTGCTTTCCTGTGCTCTCCGCCACCGCCACGTCGAGCGTGCCGCCTCCAAGATCGTAAATAAGAAATATCCCGTTGGGAGCGGCGGTACGCATGAAGCTCATGACCGCCGCCACGGGTTCCTGCATAAGCGCGACCCGGCCGATGCCCGCCAGCTCAGCGGCCTGCATCGTCGCGTCCTTCTGCATCTGGTTGAAAGCTGCGGGAACGGTAATGACCGTCCCCTCGGGATCGTTTCGGAGCTCCTCGGGAAGATAGCCGAATAAAACCTTCAAAATTTCCGCGGAACACTCCTCCGGCGTTTTTTTGAGGCCGGCAGCGGCAAAAGTGACGGAGGCATTTGTCCCCATGTGCCGCTTGAAAAGCGTCGCCGCGTTATCCGGATCAAGCGGGGCTCTATCATATGCCCGTATTCCCACATATTTATGATTTCGCCTGTCGATGTAGATCGCGGAGGGCGTTACGTCATTCCCCTCAGGGCTCTTCCATATATGGGTCGAGATGCCGTCGTACGAGGAAATCGCGCTGTTCGTCGTCCCCAAATCAATGCCAATAAAATTTTTTTTCATTTCTGATCTCTCCTCAGCGTCACAGTTCCCATTTTCAGTACAGTGCCTTCACGCCCCATCAACAGGGGTTCAATCATTCGATCGACGATCAGGACGTCGTTCGCGTCAAATTCCTCGCTGTTCAATGGATGTACCGCCATTCCGACATCGAAGACCTGGCCTTCCAGGTTCAGCATCTGTATGTTCGCAATATCCAGTGAACGCTCTATCTGTTTTAGAAACCATCGCATCTTGTTTCGATAGGGAACCTGTTCGTTGACCCCCATCTGTTTCGAGAGCATCTGATCGAAATCCCGCACAAAACGCCAGGACTCCACAATAATGTTAATTAAAGATTCCCTTAATTTCTCATCTGCCCTTAAAGGACCTTCCATAAGTATATTCTCCAATCATAAAAGCTTCATTATGAGGTTTTATAAACGTTCAAACTCAGGGGGGCGGGGGAACGTGTTCCCGCGCCCGCTCAGCCCTGGGCTTCGCCGGCCCCCTGAACCCCCCGATATTCCCCCGGCTGCCTGCCGGGACGGAGTTGGGCGCACAGGGCGTGAACGCTTACGAGGTTTTTACTTTAGCACCTTATGCGAATTTGGACCAGATGACTGGATACGTTATTGGACCAATACCCGCGCGCCCCTGGTTTAAAATGGTTTTCACGTTATCGGTGGAGTATTTTTACGGGAAGGTTGCTATAATAAACGACGGACATTAAAACGGGAGGCAGGAAATTATGAGCGAACAGATTTTCAAGCCGGCATGGAAAGCTTTTTATAAGCATTTTCTGACGATGGCGCTGTGCTTCATCGTCGTTGTTTCAGCTTCCGTGAAATGGACCTGGGGGAAGGGGTGGTGGCTTTTCGGCCTCCTGTGCATCCTTTGTGCAGCCGGAGATATGCTGGCCCGCCGCTCCCGGCTGACGTTCATCGTAAAGCCCGATGAGATTGCGCTGGAGCAGGGGATTATTGGACGGCATTCCATTGAAATCAGCACCAGAAGCATCCGTACGATCCAGGTCAGACAAAACCTGATGCAGAGAATATTGAACGTCGGCGACATTCTCGTGGCCTCGTCGGGAACGGAGGAGTACGAGATTCGGGCCGTCAACCTGCCGAACCCCCACGCCATCCGCGACAAAATACAGGCTTACGGACGTGCGCCCGGCAGGGACGCGGATAACGCGTATGAAAAGCAGGATTACGAACGTGCGCCCGACAGGGACGCGTATAAAAAGCAGGATAATTGAGTACAGTTGTCCGGTTGACTCGCGAAGGACCGTTGCCTCGGAGACGCTCCGGAGCAGCGGTTTTTTTGCAGGAGCCATTTTAGAGAAAAAATTAACGGGGTCAGGGGACAAGTCCCCTGCGGGGTTTTTTGTCGAGGGGCAGAGCCCCGCGGTTGTAAGTTACTGACACTGGTTGCAGACCGGGACCACAGCGGCGCTTGAAGGATCGGCTTTCTGGTGTAGTATTTGAACCGTCATCTCAGGGCCTCCGGGAGGAGAGAATTTATATGCAGTATCGAAGCGGAAAGGAACTACGAGAACTTTTTATAAAATTCTGGCTTGAAAAGGGAAGTCACCACTACCCGAGTTTTTCCCTGACCCCTGACGATCCGTCCCTTTTGTTCACCATCGCGGGCATGGTCCCCTTCAAGGCCTGGTATCTGGGGATACGGCCTCCGGAGTACCCGCACGCCGTCACCAGCCAGAAGTGCGTCCGCACCAACGACATCGAAAACGTCGGACGCACCGCGCGTCACCACACGTTTTTCGAGATGCTGGGCAACTTCGCGTGGGGCAGTTACTTCAAAAAGGAGGCCATCACCTGGGCGTGGGAGTTTCTGACGCGGATCATCGGCCTCGAACCCGAAAAACTGTACGCCTCCATCTACACCGACGACGAAGAGGCGTATGAGGCGTGGCACGGCCTCGTCGGGCTTCCGGACGGGCGCATCCGGCGCTTCGGAGAGAGCGAAAATTACTGGTTCATGGGGGAACAGGGCCCCTGCGGTCCCTGCTCCGAGATTTACTACGACCGCGGGGAGCGTTACGGCTGCGGTTCCCTGAGCTGCGGCGCGGGCTGCGACTGCGACCGCTTCATGGAGATCTGGAACCTCGTCTTTACCCAGTACGACCGGCAGAAGGACGGCACGCTCGTTCCTCTGCCGCGCAGGAACATCGACACCGGCATGGGGCTGGAGCGCCTGACGTCCATCGTGCAGGGCGCGGACACCGACTACGAGACCGACCTCTTCATGCCCATGATTGAGCATACCTGTAAAAAGGCGGGCATCCGTTACGGCGACAGCGCCCACAACGACATGGCGGTGCGGGTGATCGCCGACCACATCCGCTCCGTGGTCTTCATGCTGGCCGACGGCGTCCTGCCCGCCAACGACGGCCCCGGGTACGTGCTGCGCCGCCTGCTGCGCCGCGCCGTGCGTTACGGCCGCCTGCTGGGCTTCGACGGCTCCTTCCTGTGCGAGTACATGCCCATCCTCATCGAAATTATGGGCGACCCCTACCGGGAGCTGATCGACCAGCGCCTGACCGTGGAGCAGATCGTCAGCGTCGAGGAGAGCCGCTTCGAGAAGACCCTGCGGCAGGGGACCGAGATCTTCGACGCCGAGGCGACGCAACTGAAGATCAGCGGGGGAACGATGCTCACCGGCAACGTGGCGTTTGCCCTTTACGACACCTTCGGGTTTCCCCTTGAGCTGACGCTGGAAATGGCGGAGGAGCAGGGGCTTTCCGTCGACCGTGAGGGCTTCGAAACGGCCATGCAATCCCAGCGCGAACGGGCGCGGGCCTCCAGCAGGCAGAAAAAAAGCTCCCTGACCGGCAACGTCTACACGGACCTCGAAAACGAGTTCCCCGCGACGGTGTTCACGGGATACGCCGCGCACAGCGGGGTCGGGAAAGTTCTGGCGCTCCTGACGGCGGAGGGGCGCGTGGAAGAGGCGAGGGGCCCGGCGGAGTTCGAGGTCCTGCTCGACGTCACGCCCTTTTACGCCGAACGCGGCGGAGAGGTCGGCGACACCGGCCTCATCGTCGCGGACGGCGCGGAGATGCGGGTCGAAAACGCCACTCCCCACGGAGGCGTGATCGTTCACAGAGTGAAGCTCGACGCGGGGGTCGTCGCCGTCGGTGCGGAAGTTCGCGCCGAGGTCGACGCCGCGCGCCGCGACGCCGTTCGCCGCAACCACACCGCGACGCACCTGCTGCACGAGGCGCTGGGGCGCGTGCTGGGCGGACACGTTCGTCAGGCCGGGTCTCTGGTGACCGACCGCCTGCTGCGCTTTGATTTCACGCACCACGAGGCGATGACCCCCGAGCAGATCGGGGAAGTCGAGCGTCTGGTAAACGAACAGATTCTGCTGAACACCCCCCTCGACGTGATGATGTGCGGCCGGGAAGAGGCGCGCGCCAGGGGAGCGAAGGCCCTTTTCGACGAAAAGTACGGGGACGTGGTGCGCGTCGTCTCCGTGCCCGATTTTTCGACGGAGCTGTGCGGCGGGCTGCACGTCCGCGCAACCGGCGATATCGGGCTCTTCAAGATCATAAGAGAGGAAAGCATCGGATCGGGAACGAGACGTGTCCTTGCCCTGACGGGAATGAACACGCTCGGGGCCATGCAGCGCGCGTCGAGCCTTGTGGGGCGGCTGACGGAGCTTCTCTCCGCGGACGAGAGCAGCCTCCTGACAAAAACGGAAGATCTGCTGGATGAAACGCGCCGCCTGCAGCGCGAGGCGCAGGAGTCGCTGCTCAAAAACCTGATGAAGGACGTCGACAGCGTCTTCGAAAAGAAAAACGTGAAGGAAGTGACCCTGCAGACGGCGAGGTTCTCCGGAGCCACGTCGGACATGCTGCGCGAGGTCGGCGACAGGGCGAAGGGCCGCCATTCTCCCACCGTCGTCGTGATGGCCTCCGTGGCGGACGGGGAGTGTCGCCTGACCGTCATGGCCGACGACGCGGCGCTGGAGAAGGGCGTCAACGCCGGGGGTCTCGTGAAGGAGGCCGCGGCGCTTCTGGACGGGCGCGGCGGCGGACGTCCCGGCATGGCCCAGGGCGGCGGAAAAAACGTCGCCGCTCTGGAGCGGGCGCTGCAAAAGATCGAGGAGCTTCTGACGGAGCAGGTCAAAGCGTGACGGAGCGCGACCCCGCGGAAAATCGCGTCCTGGCCCTCGACATGGGAAGCGTGCGCATCGGCGTTGCGGTTACGGACCCGCTGGGGCTTTTCGCCCAGGGAATCGCCGTGTGGCAGGTCCGGGAGGGAAGCCGCAGGGACGCCTGGCGGGAGAGGTTCGAGGCGTGTCTCGCGCGGTACGACCCCGCGCTGATTCTGGTCGGAATGCCGCGGCGAACGGACGGCAGCTGGGGGCCGGAGGCCGAGCGTATCGCCGCGCTGGTGGACGACCTGCGCGCCGCGTATCCCGGGCGGCGCTTCGAGACGTGGGACGAGCGTTACACCACGGTCATTGCGCAGCGCGTCCTTCTGGAGGGCGACGTTACGCGAAGGAAGCGAAAGGAGCGGGTCGACAAAATCGCCGCCGCGCTGATCCTGCAAAACTGGCTGGACGCCCGGGCGAATGCAGGCAGTGCCTGAAAAACAGGAAATCGTCAGACGAGCGACGGCGGTCACATCGTCGCAGGATCTACCGAAAGTAACGACGGCGACGCTTCCGGGCACTGATTTGGGAGCGACATTGAGAGAACATCCGGATAACAAAGGAGAACTTTGCCCTGAGCAGGAAACGAGACGAAAACCTTATGATAGTGGCCGCAATCGAAGGGTATTCTTTTCAACATAATATAGAGGCGAAGGACGCTTTTGATTTGTTCAGACAATATGGCGTATTCGATTTGATCCGTTCGCAATATGATACCCTTCATACCCAAAGCCTGGACGAAAGCATATCTTTCGCCGAGGACGTTCTTCTGTCAAGGAGAGCGAATGAATACGAATGAATAGCGTAACGCTGTTTCACGGTTCCAATCAGTATTTCGAGAATGTCGATCCTGAAAAATCTAAAAACAATGGAGAATAGATACGTCTATAACGGACAGGATATTACAACGGACATCATCATGAAAATCGAAAACGTGGTGAACCTGATTGCGGCGCGGCAAGCCGACGATTTCGAGAAAGCATATCGCGATTTCCTGGAATCTAAAGCGTATGTTGCGCTACGAACCCCTGAATCGCTAATGTGGGCCGAAAGCGCAGAATTCATCGTAGACGAATACTACGCGGAGCGCAATACAGGAAATTAGATGCCATGA
>JAISSA010000042.1 GCA_031273365.1 Synergistaceae bacterium | reverse complement strand
ACCTACATCTTCGGCAGCGGCTACATGGGCCTGACCGACGTGGAAATCCCCGAAAAGTACTTCAATATCAGCAGATAACCGATTCGCAGGAAACCGGGCGATAACCGTTCAAATTCCAGGTCAACAACTATTCAATGCCAACAACTTAAGCCCAAACCACGGGGCTCTGCCCCGCACCCCGCAGGGGACGAGTCCCCTGACCCCGTTAATTTTCTTCCTTAAGTTGTTGACATTACCGGGCTTACCCTTGGACCTGAACGGTTGTGTCCGGTTTATTCGGGAGAAGGAGGGGTGTCCGAAAGCGACATTTCCTCCTTTCACTATTTGGTTCAATATTAAAGAGGTGATTGCAGTTGCCTGAAGTTCCGTTGCTGAAGCTGGAAAATATAGGCAAGGAGTATTTTGGAAATCGGGTGCTCGCCGACGTCAGTTTTTCTCTGAACCGCGGCGAGATCCTGGGGCTTGTGGGAGAAAACGGCGCCGGAAAATCGACGCTCATGAACATTCTTTTCGGTATGCCGGTCATCTCCGGCACCGGCGGCTACGAGGGGAACATCGTGCTCGACGGCGAGGTCATCCGTTTCGGTTCGCCCTTCGACGCCCTCGCTGCGGGCATAGGCATGGTGCATCAGGAATTTTCGCTCATACCGGGTTTTAGCGCCGCTGAAAACATCCTTCTCAATCGGGAAGAACTGAATAAATCGCTGCTGGAGACCGTCTTCAGCGAACGCCTGAATACCCTCGACCGCCCCGGGATGCGGGCCCGGGCCGCCCGGGCGATCAAAACGCTGGGGGTGGACATCGGAGTGGACACGATCGCCGCGGAGATGCCGGTGGGCTACAAGCAGTTCATCGAGATCGCCCGGGAGATCGACCGCACCCGCACGCGCGTTCTGGTGCTCGACGAGCCGACCGCCGTCCTGACGGAGACGGAAGCGCGCATCCTGCTCGACGCTCTGCGGAAGCTGGCGGACGGCGGCATCGCCATCATCTTCATATCGCACCGCCTGCAGGAGATCAAGAGCCTCTGCGACAGGATCCTCGTCCTGCGCGACGGCAACGTCATCAGGGACTCCGACGCGCGGTCCGCCTCGATACGGGACATCGCCGCATGGATGGTGGGGCGTAACGTCGAGGAGGACCGTCCCGTCAGGGCCGGAACGATCTCCGACGAGGTCGCCCTTTCGGTGCGGGACCTGTGGGTGGACATGCCGGGCGAAACGGTGCGCAACGCCGCCTTTGACGTCCACAAAGGGGAGATCTTCGGGATCGGCGGGCTGGCCGGCCAGGGCAAGCTGGGGATCCCCAACGGCATCATGGGGCTTTACCCCGCGGGCGGGACGGTCAGCCTGTTCGGCAGAGAGGTCGAGCTCAACAAACCCCGGAAGGCGCTGGACAGAGGCATGGCCTTCGTCTCGGAGGATCGTCGCGGCGTGGGGCTGCTGCTGGGCGAGCGCATCGACTGGAACATCACCTTCACGGGCATGCAGGTCCAAAACCGCTTTCTGAAGGGGCTTCCGCTGCTGGGGAACCTGGTTCGCCTGAGGGACGACGACGCCATCGCGGCGGAGAGCGAACAATACATAAAATCCCTTGAAATCAGATGTACGGGGCCCGCTCAGCGCGCGGTGGAGCTTTCCGGAGGCAACCAGCAGAAAGTGTGCCTCGCGAAGGCCTTTTCCATGCGGCCGGAGCTGCTTCTGATCTGCGAACCGACCCGCGGCATCGACGTCGGGGCCAAAGAACTGGTCCTGAATACGCTGCGCCGCTACAACGAAGAATACGGGACCACGATTCTCATCACCTCCTCGGAGCTGGAGGAGCTCCGCTCCGTGTGCGACCGCGTGGCGATCGTCGGGGAGGGGAAGATCGCGGGAATTCTGCCCGCGATCTCGCCGGCCGAGCGGTTCGGGCTTTTGATGATGGGCGACGTCGAAGACGAAGGCGCGCAAAAGGAGGCCGTGACGGGCAATGCTTAAAAAATTTATCGCGACGGCGGGCTGGCCCCGCGTCATCATCGGTCTCTTCCTGCTCGCGCTTTTTGTCACGGCGCCCTTCGTGGGGGTCCGCATTTCCACGTCCCTTTCGGACACGCTCGTGCGCTTCGGGATGAACGGCGTGATGGTGCTGGCCATGATCCCGATGGTGCAGGCGGGGTGCGGGCTCAACTTCGGTCTCCCCCTCGGCGTCATCGCGGGCCTTCTGGGCGCGACGATGAGCATCGAGTTCGGCGTGCGCGGGGCATTGGGCTTCGCGACGGCCATCGGGCTTTCCATCCCCATCGCCGCGATCCTGGGGTACGGCTACGGCCAGCTTCTGAACCGCGTCAAGGGGGACGAGATGATGATCGCGACCTACGTCGGCTTTTCGTCCGTCGCCTTCATGTGCATGGCGTGGCTTCTTCTGCCCTACAAAAATCCGACGATGGTCTGGGGCTATCAGGGAACGGGGCTTCGCACCACGATCAGCGTCGACAACTACTGGTCCCATATCCTGAGCGACTTTTTATCCTTCAAAATCGGCACGTTCTACTTCCCGACCGGCATGTTTCTGTTTTTCGCGGCCATGTGCTTCCTGATCTGGCTTTTCATGAAGACGAAAACGGGCACCGCCATGACGGCCGTGGGCTCGAACCCGGAGTTCGCGCGCGCCGGGGGCGTGAACGTGGACCGGATGCGCGTCATTTCCGTCGTCCTCTCCACGATCTTCGGGGCGATCGGGATTCTGGTCTACGAACAGAGTTTCGGCTTCATCCAGCTCTACATGGGGCCCTTTTACATGGCGCTTCCGACGGTGGCCGCGATCCTTCTGGGCGGCGCATCCGTCAACAGGGCCACGATCTTCAACGTGGTGGTGGGCACGTTTTTGTTTCAGGGCATCCTGACGATGACGCCGTCGGTCATCAACAGCGTGCTGAAAACGGACATGTCCGAGGTTATTCGAATTATCGTCAGTAACGGAATGATCCTCTACGCTCTGACGAGAAAGGCGCAGGTGAAGAGATGAGCCGCCTGGACAGAGGGCCGGACAAAAAACGGAACAGAGGCGTCGGCAGCCTGCTGGCGGACTACGCGGTTCCCGTCATCTTTATCGTCATCTCCGTCGTGGCGATTCCGCTTTCGGATTTTTCCGCGACCTACCTGATTCAGGAGCTGCTGGTTCGCATCGGGCGGAACTCGTTTTTGATCCTCTCGCTGCTGATACCCATCATGGCGGGCATGGGGCTGAACTTCGGCATGGTGCTCGGGGCGATGGCGGGGCAGATCGGGCTGATCTTCGTCTCGGACTGGGCCGTCGTGGGCATTCCCGGCATCGTGCTGGCGATGATCATCGGGACGCCGGTCGCCGTCGCTCTGGGCATTCTCTGCGGCGAGGTGCTGAACCGCGCCAAGGGGCAGGAGATGGTGACCTCCTACATTCTGGGGTTTTTCATCAACGGAGTCTACCAGCTGTTCGTTCTCTACTTCATGGGCTGGCTGATCCCGATCTCGAACCCGGCGCTCGTGCTTTCGCGCGGCCACGGCATCCGCAACGCCATCAGCCTCACCGGCATCCGCATGGTCCTGGACCGGCTGATTCCCCTGCAGGTCGGCACGGTCACCATCCCGGTCGCGACGTATCTGGTCATCGCGGCTTTCTGCTTCTTTATCCTCTGGTTTCGTAAAACGAAGCTGGGCCAGGACATGAGGGCCATCGGGCAGGACATGGCCGTGGCCGACTCCGCCGGCATCCCCGTGAACCGGACGCGCGTCATCGCCATCGTGATCTCGACGGTGCTGGCCTGCTACGGGCAGATCATTTTTCTGCAGAACATGGGGACGCTCAATACGTACAACAGCCACGATCAGGCGGGCATGTTCTCGATCGCCGCGCTGCTGATCGGGGGCGCCAGCGTTTCGCGCGCCGGGATCGGCAACGTCTTTCTGGGCGTCGTCCTCTTCCACCTGATGTTCATCGTGGCCCCGAAGGCGGGCAGGAACCTGATGGGAGAGGCACAGATCGGCGAGTACTTCCGCGTCTTCGTCTCTTACGGCATCATTGCCCTGGCGCTGGTGCTGCACGCGTGGAAGCGGCTCCGCGACCGCGCCGAGGCGCGTCGAAGCCTCCGCGGCCCCGCGGGAAAGGAGTGAGGTTCGGATGCGCCACTTTTTGCGTTTGCTGCTTCTGGCGCTTGTCGTCCTGCTGGGGACGTGGCTTGTCTACATTGGGCGCGAGCATCAGGTTTTTCTGGACAATAAGACGATCGAGGTCGACGGCCAGAGTTTCAGGGCGCTGAAGTCGGTGAAGGTCAGCGTCAACGGAGCCGAACCCGTCGAGCTGCTGCCGCGCGACCGCGATCTGGCGCTTGTCGTCGGCCCCGCCTTCAGAATTCGGGTCGAGGTGATGGACGAGTGGGGGGAAGAAGTCGTGAAGACCATCGACAGGGAGCTCACCCCCGGCTTCTCCAGAGACATGATGCTCTCCATGCCGCTTCTGGCGGCGGACCGCGAGGACTGGGTTCGTCCGTCCCCGACGGTACAACAGGAGGCCCCCTGAGCGGCTCCGCCGTCGGGCCATGAGCGTCAGCGGGCCGCCTGCACAGGCGGCCCCGGAGATTCGAAAAAAAAGCGTTTCGCGCGCCGGGGCCGCAAACCGGACCGCGGACGCCTGAACGACAGAGGGGGAGATCTATATGTTCGACGTAAAGGAACGGGCAAAGGCTTTAAATCCGCAGATCATCGAGTGGCGGAGGCACATTCACGCCGCCCCGGAACTGGGGCTCGAACTTCCGCAGACGGAGGCGTTCGTCCTGCAGGAGCTCAGGAAGATGGGCATCGAAAAAATCCGTTCGGGCGTCGGCGGACACGGCGTCATCGCCCTGATCGAGGGGACCGCGCCGGGCCGGGTGCTGGGGCTCCGCGCCGACATGGACGCGCTGAACGTGGCGGAGGATACGGGCCTTCCCTTCGCCGCGAAAAACGGCTGGATGCACGCCTGCGGGCATGACGCTCACACGGCGATGCTCCTTGGCGCGGGGTCTTTGCTGATGCAGTGCCGGGACGAGCTGAGAGGGGCGGTCAGCCTGATCTTCCAGCCCTCCGAGGAGAACGGGCTCGGGGCTCCCGCCATGATCGCGGACGGCGCGCTGGAGAACCCGAAGGTCGACGCCCTCGTCGGGCTGCACACGGGAGGGCTCTGGAAGGGCGCCGTCGCGGGGGAGATCGGCATCTGCCCCGGCGCCATGATGGCCTCCTCGGACTGGTTCACCGTCACCTTTACCGGCAGGGGCGGACACGGCGCGACGCCGCACCTGACCGTCGATCCGATCTCCATCGCCTGCCAGGTCTACACGACGCTCCAGACGATCGTCAGCCGCGAGACCAGCCCACTGACCCCGGTCGTCGTCACCGTCGCGTCGATTCACGGAGGCACGGCCAACAACGTCATCCCCCCGGCCTGCAGGATGGAGGGCACGCTTCGCGCCCTGACCCCGGAAAGCCGCGCGTTCATCCAGGAACGATTCCGGCAGATCTGCGAGGAGGTCGCCCACGCGATGCGGGGCAGCGCGACCGTCGAGTACCAGTTCTCCGCGCCGCCCCTCGTCAACGACCGGGCGATGACGGAAAAACTGCGCCACGCGGCGGCGGACCTTCTGGGGCCCGAGCACGTCCACGAGATCGAGGAGCCTACCATGGGGGCCGAGGACGTGGCGTTTTTTCTGGAAAAGGTCCCGGGCACGTTTTTCTTCCACCCCTCGTTTCGCGCCGACGGGCAAAGTTTCCCGCACCATCACCCGAAGTTCGACATCGACGAGAGCGTCCTCTGGGTCGGAGCGGGAACCTTCGTGCAGTTCGCCCTGAGCTGGCAGTGAGCTAATTTTTTTCAGAACCCCTCGCCGACGCCTCCCGCTCCCTTCAGCCACCGGAAGGCGACGACGTCCAGAAAAATAAGGCCCCCGCAGGTCATCACCAGCAGAGATCCGATCAGCTGGAGCAAAAGCGGCATACGAGGCAGGGTCTGGGCGACGGTCGTGTCCCACTGCACGGCGGGGTCGATCCAGCGGGCCAGCGCCGCGAGCGGGGACACCCACGCCCTGGCGAAGCTGTGCGGGCTCATGGTGGAGAGCGGGCAGCCCAGCAGGAAACCCCACAGCGTCAGGGAATGAGAGGCGGGCATATCGGGCATAAAGTGATCGAGAATGGCGATGGCGCCGTCTCCTGCGTCACGCAGGGCGAAGTACCAGAAAATCGCGAACGACACCACGCTCCAGTAAAGCGCGCTCCAGATAAAGGATTTCTCTCCGTACGCCCCGAGAATCTCCGTCGCGTTGACGATGAGCAACAGCAGCATCGCCCACTTCATCGCGGGGTAATGCCTCAGAAGAGAAGGACGGCCTCTGCCGCTCGTCCCTCTCTTTTCCCTTTTTCCGAGGCCGGCGGATCGACCGTCGCCCTCCAGCTGACGTTTAATGAGCAGATACCTTTCATACTCTTCCTGGTTGCCGTGCAGCCCGGAACCCCAAAAATTCATCCCATCTTCTTCTTCGTGGCTGTGCCGCTTGCGCATCACGTCTTCCTCCTGGAAATCTAAACGGCCCGGGAACTTCAAATGCCCTCAAAAATGGGCATCGAACCCCATTTAAAAAACCCCGGACTTAAAAGCACTCCAAATTTAAAGCCCCAAATTTAAAACCACTTAAGCCACTGCCAGCCCAAAAGCGCGAGAAAAACGACGATCACAATGCCGCCCGAAATGCGCAGGCGATACATTCGAAGCGTGAAAAACACCATCAGTACAGGAGCCGGGGAGATGAACATCAAAATATTTTTCAGGTTCGCCGGGTTCCGGATCGAACGAACGGGGTAAACGACCAAAAGCGCCAGCAGGTCGAGAAGCAACGCCGTCACCAGGGCCCCGTTCACCTCGAATCGCCTCCTCGCAAAGAATCGCATCCCCAAAGCGGGGATCAGGTGAATGAGGTAGAAAAGGTTTTGGGACGTAAAAATGGAGCGAAGAGTATGCCCATACCACACGGGAGTCAGCGAAAAAGAAACCCCCTGATGGTACAGCAGCATACAGGTCGTCAGGACGGGGATCCCGAAATACAGCGCCAGAGCCTTGAAAAATCCCGTCGCTTCCTGCATGAAATAAGGAAGAAGATCTTCACTGTCAGGTCTTGCCCACACGCGCATACCCCCCGAGCGAATTGTCGATACAGTGCTTTGTCAGTCAGGTATTATCTCACAACCCGCAAAAATTTCCATAAATTTTCCATATCTCCGGAGTACAGTGATTGCACATGTGAAGCAGTTGGGAGGAATATGCCATGGAACGACGTGAATTTCTGAAAAAATCGCTGACTCTCGGCTTGGGAGCAGGGGTGCTTTTTCTGCCCAAAGGACTTCGGGGCGGCGTGAAAAGGGCGCTGGCCGGGGAGGGATATCCCGACCTCGTGGCCCTGAAGGGGGCCTCGCCCGAGGCGATGTTCGACCGGGGGATCGCCGCGCTGGGCGGCATTGGGCGCTTCGTGAAGCCGGGTCAGACCGTGGTGATCAAACCCAACATGTCGTGGGACACTCCCCTCGACGGCGCGGCCAACACCTCTCCGGCCCTTGTCGCGCGCGTCATAAAGCACTGTCTGGACGCGGGGGCCAGTCGCGTCCGGGTGGTGGATCACTCCATCGAGTACTGGGAGAACTCCCTGTCCGGCAGCGGCATCGGCGCGGCCGTGAAGTCGGCGGGCGGCGTCTACGCCCCATCGGAGGACGCAAAATACTACCAGAAGGTCGATCTGAAGGGTTCTGTGCTGAAGTCGGCGCAGGTTCACGAGACTCTGCTCGAAAGTGACGTCCTGATAAGCGTTCCCGTCCTGAAACACCACGGCGGGGCGGGGGTCAGCATCGCGATGAAGAACCTGATGGGCTGCGTCTGGAACCGCAGGGAATATCACGCGAAAGGGCTTCAGAACTGCATCGCGGATTTCCTTTACGCCCGCAAACCGGACCTGAGCGTCGTGGACGCGTACCGCGTCATTACGCGCCACGGCCCGCGGGGGGGCTCGCCCGACGACGTCGCCGAGCTGAGAGCCCAGATCCTGTCGCCCGATATCGTCGCCGCCGATTCCGCTGCGGCGCGGCTTCTGGGGCGCGAACCCGCAGACGTGCCGCACATCCGCCTCGCGGCGGAGGCCGGGTTCGGACAGATCGACCTGACGAAACTGAAGATCGAGCGACTGGTTCTGTAGAATCCGTAACCATAAAAAATCGATGTCAACAACTTTAAGCCCAAACCATGGGGCTCTGCCCCATGCCCCGCAGGGGACTGCGTCCCCTGACCCTGTTAATTTTTCTTTTAAGTTGTGGACATTGCATAAAAAAATAAGCTGAATAAAGGAAAAAAACATGCCCGCATCCGCAAAACAAAAGCGTCTCAGGTACGGTTTGCTGTCACGGGGACGCCTGTTGGTGGCCCTTGGGGTTCTCGTCCTTTTTCTTCGGACGTTTACGTCGTCGTTGCTCAAATGGAGCGATCTTCGCGCCGCGCTGGCGGACTCGCAGTTTACCGGGGCACTGATGACCGCCGGCCTGTTTTCCGTCGTCGCGGTGACGGTCCTTTTGGTTTCCGCCCTCCTGGGACGCTGGTACTGCTCCGTTCTCTGCCCCTTCGGCACGCTGCAGGAGGTGTTTCGCAGGCTATGTGCCCGGTGGCGAAAGGGGCGGTATATTTCCGTGTGGCCCCTTCGATATTTTATACCGGTCCTGAGCGGGATCGGGGTCGTGCTCGCGATCCCGCCGCTGTTCGTCGCGATGGATCCCCTGTCGAACTTCGGGCGCGGCGTGCGCAGCGCGCGTCTTCTGATCGCCGGGGACGTCGTCACGCCCGTGACCTGGGCCGCTCTCGGCATGTTCGCGGCGATTCTGGCGCTGGCGGCCCTGCGGGGTCGCCGCTTCTGCGACTGGTGTCCGGTGGGGACGCTCCTGGGGCTCTGTTCCCGCGTAGCGCCCTTCGGCATGAAGATGAGGCGGGACGCCTGCGTCGGGTGCGGCAACTGCGAACGGACCTGTCCGATGAACTGCGTCGACGCCTCTGACAAAAAACTGGACCGGGACCGCTGCGTCCTCTGCCTCTCCTGCGCGGCGAGCTGCGCCGTGGGGGCTCTGGATTACGGCAGGCTCGGGGCTGTCGACTCTCCCGTGGAGACGGAGGGGCGTCGCCTGTTTATTCGCAGGGGCGCGGAGCTTCTGGCGCTGGCGGGGGGCCTGACCGGCCTCGGAGGAGCTACGGTCCGCGCGTGGAACCTTTATTACGGGGAAAAGCGCGGGGACAAAACATCCGGGAATGAACCATCTCCCGGCGCGGAGGCGCAAACCGCCTTCATGGAGTACATCCTGCCGCCCGGCGCGAGGAACGTCGATCACTTCCTCGCCCGCTGCATTCGGTGCCAGGCCTGCGCGGCGGCCTGTCCGACGGGCATCATCCGCACCGACAGGATTTTTTTGCCGGAGCTGGATTACACGCAGGGCTATTGCCAGTATAATTGTACGGAGTGTCTGCATGTCTGCCCGGCCCACGCTCTGCTGCCGTTCCGGGACATCGAGGAGAAGCGGCGGACCCGCATCGCGCTGTCGAGCCTCGACCGCGCGACGTGTGTGGTCATCACAAGGCGCGAATCCTGCGGGGCCTGCGCGGAGGTCTGTCCGACGCACGCGCTTCGGATGGAGCCCCTGTCCGAGGGCGAGTCACTGACAGCGCCCGTGTTCGACGCCGCGTACTGCATCGGATGCGGAGGCTGTTTGAACGTCTGCCCGGCGATCCCGAAGGCCTTCGCCGTGACGGGCGTGACGCCGCAGGTCACGACGCCGGGAATGCGCCCCTCCGAGGCGGAGGACGAGGTTTTCCAGAGTTTTCCCGCGCCCGCGACGGGCGACGATTTTCCGTTCTGAGGGCGGTGGGGATAAGTCCCCTGTGGGGCTTTTAGGGCGTGTCTATTTCTGCCAAAACAGGAGGTGTGTCATGAATCTGGGAATAAGTGAGATTCTCCTTTTGATCGTGCTGGCGCTGGTGCTTTTTGGGCCGAAACGTCTGCCCGAGATGGGACGTGCCGCCGGAAACGCCATACGCGAGTTCAGGGCGGCGCTCAGCGGAGTCGGCGGCGCCGGGCTCAAAAAAGATGACGCCGAAAACCCGGGCGGGGACGACGCGAAGCACGTCTGATCCCAATGGGCGCGTCGCGTTATGAACGATGGGGATGAACGACGAGTGGGCGGAGCACCTCGAAGAGCTGCGCCGCCGTGTTATTGCCGTGCTGGTCGTTTTTTTCGCGGCGTCTGTCGTGGCCTTCGTCTTTTCCTCTCATATCGCCGCATTTCTGACGGCGCCTCTGGCGCGCTTCGACGTGCGGCTTTACACCTTCGCCCCCGCCGAGAAGTTTATGGCCTACCTCTCTCTTTCAGTATGGACCGGCGTGCTTTTCGCCACGCCGTTTTTTTGTCTGCAGACGGCGCTTTTCCTGTGGCCGGGCCTGCGCGGTACGGAGCATCGATACGCCGCGGGGGCGCTGTTCGCCGTGCCGACGCTGTTTCTGCTGGGCGCGGCGCTGTGTTACCGGTTTCTGGCGCCTCCGGTGTTCGGCTTTTTTTTGAGCTTCGGGCTCGAAGACGGCATCGGGGCGCTCTGGGGGCTCAGGGAGTATCTGGGGCTGCTGTTCGACCTCATGCTGGCCTCGGGTTTGCTGCTGCAGATGCCGCTGGCGCTGCTGCTCCTGATCGTCGCCGGCGTCGTGTCTCCCGGGCGCGTCGCCCGTTATCGGCCTCACATCGTCCTCGCCATCTTTTTCCTCGCCGCCGTCCTGACCCCGCCCGACGT
>JAISSA010000041.1 GCA_031273365.1 Synergistaceae bacterium | reverse complement strand
GCGGCCGTGGGGCCGACGCTTTCGTCGCGCTCCAAGATCGAGCTACGCAACAAAACCTGGGACACGCCGCGCGTCCTGTGGGAGGCGGGGGTGCATTTCTGCATCATCACGGATCATCCGGTCGTGCCTGTGGAGCATCTCAGCGTCTGCGCCGCTCTGGCCGTGCGGGCGGGGCTGCCGCCCGACGAGGCCCTGAAGGCCGTGACGCTTTACGCCGCCGAGCACCTCGGGATCGCGGACCGCGTCGGGTCTCTGGAGAAGGGAAAGGACGCCGACGTCGCGGTCTGGAACGGAGAACCCCTCGACGCCCGAACGAGAGTGATGAAAACCTTCGTGAACGGCGTACCCGTCTACGAATCAAAAACACTATAATACAGGGGCGGCGGAGGGCTCGGGACCCCCGGCGGGGTTTCGGGGCGGAGGGCCGGGCCGTTGAGTATTTTTGGGCATTTTGAGTATCAAAGTTCCAAAATCATGTTCCAAAGGAGAGGGTAGCAGTGAGAAAGGCAATATACGTTTTGTCGTGTCTGGTTCTTATTTTGGGCCTGTGCGGCGTCGCGGTGGCGGCGGCAAGGGATACGCTGGTCGTGGCCGACCAGTACGACGCCACGACGATGGACCCCATCGCGCACAACGACGTCCCCAGCTCCCGCGTGTGCTACGAGCTCTACGACACGCTGATCTTCATGGACAACGAGGGCGTCATCACGCCGGGCCTGGCCGAAAAGTGGGAGTTCCTGTCCGGCACGGAGTACAAGTTCTACCTTCGTAAGGGCGTGAAGTTCCACAACGGCGAGGAGCTGAAGGCGGGCGACGTCCGGTACTCCATCATGCGCGCCACGACGTCCGCGGGGGCGAAGATCGCGACCTACTCCCAGAACGTGGCCGACGTCGAGGTCCTGGACGACTACACCGTCGTCGTGAAGCTGAAGCTCGTCGACTACTCCTTCTTCTCCTCTCTGACGCACAGCTGGGGCTCCATCGTGAACGCGAAGGCCACGGAGGCGGCCGGCGACAGCTACGGCATGAACCCCGTGGGGACGGGTCCCTTTAAGTTCGTGAGCTGGCAGAAGGGCAACGAGTACGTTCTGGAGCGCTTCGGCGACTACTGGGGACCGAAGCCGAAGTATAAGACCCTGAGGGTCCGCTCCGTTCCCGAACCGACCAGCCGCACCATCGAGCTGGAGTCCGGCGGCGTCGACATCGCCTTCCCGATTCCGCACAACGACCTGAAGCGCATCGAGGATAACCCGAAGCTGGTGCTTTACCGCAGACCTCAGGTTTCCACCGCCTACGTGGGCTTCAACGTCACCAAAAAGCCCTTCGACGACGTCCGCGTCCGTCAGGCGATCTCCGCGGCCCTTGACGTGGTGGGCATCCAGGCGGCCTCCTACCGGGGGATCGGCAAGGTGCCGGTGTCTCTGGTTCCCGGGGCGATCAAGTACTCGATCGAAAAGGAGGTCGCTCCTCACGTGCAGGACGTGGAGAAGGCCAAAAAGCTGCTGGCCGAGGCCGGCGTGAAGAACCTGAAGCTCAATATCTGGACCAACGAGCGCAAGGAGCGCGTGGACAGCGCCACGATCATCCAGGCGCAGCTCGAGGAGCTCGGCATCGCCTCCGAGATTCGGGTTCTGGAGTGGGGCGCGTACCTGAACGGCCTCATGGAGAAGACGCACGACCTCTTCATTCTGGGCTGGGTTTCCACCGTTCCCGACCCCAACTTCGCGGTCTCCGGCCTTCTGGAGACGTCCGCCATCGGGGCCTCCAACTACACCTTCTTCAGCGATCCGAAGCTGGACGAGCTTCTGGCGAAGGGGCGCGGCGTTCCCGACGGCGACGAGCGGGCCGCGATCTACAAAGAGATGCAGCTTTACATCAACGAGCAGGTGCCGATGATCTACCTGCACAACGACGAGTCCATCGCCGGCGCACAGAAGTACGTGAAGGGCTTCGCGCCGCGCTCCAACGAAATTCACTCCTTCCGCGAGGCGTATTTCGAGGAGTAAACAAAAAAGACGCCCGTCAGCATCAGTAACGGCAGGGGTTGAGCGACCCCTGCCGTTGTATAATTTTTTTATGTGCTTTTTGTATTTCCATCAGTAGCCTGAAGACTTGTCGACTTCTCGCTTCTAAAGACGTCCTGTACTTTAAAGCGACGTTCTGTATCTTAAAGAAAGGAAGGATAGACGATGATTCGTTACGTCATTCGCCGTATCCTGTTCCTGATTCCCGTTCTTATCGGCGTGGCCTTCTGTGTGTTCACCCTGCTGTACCTGACGCCGGGCGACCCGGCCAGAATGATTCTGGGGGATATGGCCACGGAGGAGGCAATACGGGAATTCAGAGTGAAGGAGGGTCTGGACGGGCCGTTTCTCGTTCAGTTCGGAAACTACATTTACAAGGCCGTCACCCGGGGCGACATCGGGCGTTCCTACGTGACGAAGCGCCCCGTTCTGGACGAGATCATGACGGTCTTTCCCGCGACGCTGAAGCTCTCCGCCTTTGCCATCATCATCGCCATCATCATCGGGATGCCCTGCGGCATTCTGTCAGCGATCAAACAGTACTCGATCTTCGACACCCTGACGATGATCTTCGCGATGGTGGGGCTTTCCATGCCGGTCTTCTGGCTGGGCCTCCTGCTGATCCTGTACTTTTCGGTCCACCTGCGGTGGCTGCCCTCGTCGGGGTTCGACACCTTCAGGGCCATGATCCTGCCGTCCGTGGCGCTGTCGGCCCAGTCCATCTCGATGATCACGCGCATGACGCGGTCCTCCATGCTGGAGGTCGTGCGCGCCGACTACATTCGAACCGCCCGTTCCAAAGGACAGAAGGAGTCCGTCGTCATCTGGGTGCACGCGCTGCACAACGCCCTGATCCCCGTCGTGACGCTCTGCGGCCTCCAGTTTGGGCATCTTCTGGCCGGCGCGATCCTCACGGAGTCGATCTTCGCCATCCCCGGCGTCGGGCGACTGATGGTGGAGTCCATCAAGGCGCGCGACTATCCGATCGTTCAGGGCGGGGTCCTCTTTGTCGCCATAACCTTCAGCGTGGTCAATCTGCTGGTCGACCTGCTGTACGCGTACATCGACCCGCGCATCAAAGCGCAGTATAAATAGAAGGGGGACGGACCCATGAACGACACGGTCGAAACGACACAGACGAACTCTGCGGAGACGCTTTCCGCCCCCCTGAGCCCAGGCCGTAAAAAACGCAGTCCTCTGGGGGAGGTCTTTTTCCGCCTGAAAAGAAGCCCGCTGGCCATGTTCGGCCTGACGGTGATCCTGATTCTGATCTTCACGGCCATCTTCGCCGACGTTCTGTCGCCCTACCCCTACCGGAAGCAGGACCTGACGCGCACGTTCGAGACGCCCTCGCGGGATCACCTGCTGGGCACGGACGAATTCGGGCGCGACATCCTGAGCCGCCTGATCTACGGGGCGCGGGTGTCCCTTCAGGTCGGCTTCATCGCCGTGGGCATCGCCCTGATCGTGGGCGGAATGCTGGGGGCCGCAGCGGGCTACTACGGGGGCTGGATCGACAACGCCATCATGAGGGTGATGGACGTCCTGCTCTCGGTGCCTCAGACCCTGCTCGCCATCGCCATCGCGGCGGCGCTGGGTCCGGGGCTTTTCAACCTGATGATCGCCGTGGGCATTGCGGCCGTGCCCAACTACGCGCGCATCGTGCGCGGCTCGGTGCTCTCGATCCGGGAGATGGAGTTCGTCGAGGCGGCGCGCGCGGTGGGCAGCTCTGACCTGCGCATCATCCTGAAGCACATCATCCCGAACAGCATGGCCCCCATCATCGTGCAGTCGACGCTGGGCGTGGCCTCGGCGATCCTGAACGCGGCCGGACTCTCGTTCATCGGGCTGGGCATCCAGCCTCCGTATCCGGAGTGGGGCGCGATGCTCTCGGGCGGGCGGCAGTACATCCGCGACTACTCGCACCTGACGCTCTATCCCGGCCTTGCCATCATGTTCACCATTCTGGCGCTGAACTTTCTGGGCGACGGGCTGCGCGACGCGCTGGATCCCAGGCTGAAACGGTAAGGAGGGGCGACGAATGACAGATACGAAGGAAAACGCGAAGGGTCTTCTGCTGGACATACAGGACCTGACGATACAGTACGTTACGGACAGCGGCACGGTCCACGCCGTCGAGAACCTGAACCTGCAGCTCGGGCACGGCGAGACGCTCGGTTTCGTCGGCGAGACGGGCGCGGGCAAGACGACGACGGCGCTTGGGATCATGCGCCTGATCCCCTCTCCGCCCGGCGTGATCCGCTCGGGCAAAATCCTGTTCGAGGGCGCGGACCTGCTGAAGAAGAGCGAGGCGGAGATGCGCGCCGTCCGGGGCGCGAAGATCGCGATGATCTTCCAGGACCCCATGACCAGCCTCAACCCGGTCATGACGGTCGATAAGCAGATCGCGGAGATGATAAGGCTGCACCGCAGCGTCACCGACGCGGAGGCCCTGAATCTGGCCGGGGACATGCTGGAGCTGGTGGGCATCAGGCGCGAGCGGATGCACGACTACCCGCATCAGTTCAGCGGCGGCATGAAGCAGAGGGTGGTCATCGCCATCGCCCTGGCCTGCGACCCCGGGCTGCTCATCGCGGACGAGCCGACGACGGCGCTGGACGTCACGATCCAGGCGCAGGTGCTGGAGCTGATGAAGAAGCTGAAACAGCAGTTCGACGCGTCGATGATCCTGATCACCCACGACCTCGGCATCGTGGCGGAAATCTGCGACAGGGTGGCGATCATGTACGCGGGCCGCGTCGTGGAGTACGCCGACAAGCACGCGCTCTATCGCCGTCCCCTGCATCCCTACACGATCGGCCTGTTCAACTCCGTGCCGGACCTGGAGGAGGACAAAGAGGAGCTGGCGGTGATTCCCGGCCTGATGCCGGACCCGATGGACCTTCCGACGGGCTGCACGTTCCATCCCCGCTGTTCGTTCGCGACGGAGGAATGCCCGGTGACGAAGCCGGACATGATCGAGGCGGCCCCGGGGCACTTTGTGGCGTGTCCCGTTCGCGCCGCCGCGCAGGCGGGAAGCGAGTCGAGAGGAGGCGAGGGGCAATGAGCGACAAACCCTACATCAGGGTGGAGAACCTGAAAAAATACTTCCCCACGAAGCGGGGAATGCTGCACGCGGTGGACGACGTCAGCTTCACGATCCAAAAGGGCGAGACCCTGGGTCTGGTGGGCGAGTCCGGCTGCGGCAAGTCGACGCTGGGCCGGTGCCTGATCCGCCTTCTGGAGAGCACGGCGGGAAGCGTGGTCCTGCACGACGAAAAAACGGGCGTGGACTCGGACGTGACGAAGGTGACGAGCGCCGTGATGAAGGAGCTGCGCAAAAAGGTGCAGATCGTGTTTCAGGACCCCTACTCCTGCCTCAACCCGCGCCTGTCGGTGTGGGAGCTTATCGCGGAGCCGCTGATCGTCAACGGGGTGTACCGCGAAAAAAGCGAGATGAGGGCCCGGGTCCGCGAGCTGATGAAGACGGTGGGCCTTGCCGAGCGTCTGGAAAACAGTTTCCCGCACGAGCTGGACGGCGGCCGGCGTCAGAGGATCGGCATCGCGCGCTCGCTGGCCCTGAACCCGGAGTTCATCGTGCTGGACGAGCCGGTCTCGGCGCTGGACGTCTGCATTCAGGCGCAGATTCTGAACCTGCTGAACGACCTGCAAAGGAAGTTCCACTACACCTACGTCTTTATCTCGCACAACCTGAGCGTGGTGAAGCACGT
>JAISSA010000025.1 GCA_031273365.1 Synergistaceae bacterium | reverse complement strand
AAAGGCGTCTGCAAAAGGGCCTGCGAGGGCGCGGACGTCGTTTTCCACCTCGCGGCGTACATCTCCGTTCCCGGCTCCGTGGCCGACCCCGACCTTACCCACTCCGTCAACGTGGAGGGTTTTTTCAACCTCCTGCAGGCCGCGCGGGAGTGCGGTGCGGGGCGGTTTGTCTACGCGTCTTCCAGCGCCGTCTACGGTGACGACCCGATTCTGCCGAAGGTGGAGGATCGCAGGGGAAGGCTCCTGTCTCCCTACGCCGTTACGAAGCTCATCGACGAACTCTACGCCGAATCCTGGGGGACCGTCTATGGAATGGACTGCGTCGGCCTGCGGTACTTCAACGTCTTCGGACCCCGACAGGACCCGAACGGGCCCTACGCCGCGGTTATCCCCCGCTGGGCTCACGCCCTGAGGCACGGAGAGCCCGTCACGATCTTCGGAGACGGCCAGACCAGCCGCGATTTTTGCTACGTGAAGGACGTCGTCCGGGCCAATCTGCTGGCCGCGACCACGAAAAGGCGCGAGGCCGTCGGAGGGGTGTGCAACATCGCCTGCGGCGTCAAAACGACCCTGAACGAGCTTTTTGCCGCGCTGAAACGACAGTTCCCCTCAGAAAACGCCCTGCCCCCCGTCCACGAGGACTTCCGCAGGGGGGATATCGCCCATTCCCTCGCCTCCATAGAACGGGCCCGCGCCCTCCTCGGCTACTCGCCCCTCTATTCTCTGGAGGAAGGGCTGCGGGAGATGCTCGGAGAATCGTCAAACACCCCCTCGACCTGAGACGCCCTGACGGTCATAAAGAGAAGCCTGTTCAATTCACGGGGGGCAGTTTGTTCGTGCGCACCCGACCGTAGAGGGAGACGACGACGTAATGGTCCTCCCTGACGCGTCCGTTCGTCACCTTGATGGTGAACGCGGGGGAGAACGTGTTCCACTGGGGAGAATAAACGCTTCTCGGGTTTGAATTCTGATAACGGATAAAGCGGCAGTCCCCGCGGGATGTGTACGTCTTTTGTTCCGCGTCGCGCGCCCAGTCGATCGTGATGGTTCGCTGCGGGCCATTGCCGGGGCAGGAGAGCGTGAAGGCGCGACCCGTGCGGTTGGCCGTCGTGATGACGTTCGTCAGCCATCGGGCCAGACGTCGCGCCTCCGTCTCCGGGCTTTCTTCCCGGCGCAGAAGGGCGACGCCGACGCCGATCGCACCGGTCAGGGTCCCCGCAAGGACAAGGGCCATGAGGATTTCCAGGAGCGTGAAAGCGAAGCGGGAACGCCGAACGTCCCCGCGCCTGCGGAGCGTCAGTGTTGCCCCTTCGCGGCCTGCACTCCGAGCTCGAAAACCCTGAGGTTGGCGTCGAGATGCCTCGGCGGCGCCAGCTCCTTCAGAGCCGCGACGACGTGGTCCCGCTCGAACCCCTCGACGCCCGCGCCGCTCGCCGCGCCCAGAATCAGCACGTTCAGGAACAGATAGTTCCCCTGCATGTGTTCGTCGAGAATTCTGAAACCCGTGAAGGCGCAGGTTCGGATCTTCCTGTCCCCGAGGAACTTCTTCAGGTGCGCGTTTTCGAGGACAGCGGGGTCCTGAACGCTGACCACGAAGGTTCCGCCGTCCTTCAGGAACGACAGGTTGCGAATCCCCTCGTTCTGATCGAAGGCCATAACGACGTCGGCGTGCCCCTCCGTAATCAGCGGGCCGCTGTAGTCTCCGACCCTGAAGTGGCTGATCACCGACCCCCCGCGCTGAGCCATGCCGTGTACCTCGCTGCCGATCACGGAAAGCCCTCTGTCGATGGCGATTTTACCCAGCACCCTGCTGGTGAAGAGGATGCCCTGTCCGCCCACTCCCGCTATGATGTACTGCATACCCGGTTTTTCGATATTCAATGGCAATTCAATGCGCCCCTTCCTCTCTGACGATGGCCCCGTGCGGGCATACGTTCGGACAGACGCCGCAGGACACGCAGTAACGCATGTCGATGGAGGTTTTTTTCGTTCCCTCGTCGAACGACAGTCCCGGGCAGCCGAAGAAATCGATGCAATAGCGGCAACCGACGCATTTATCCCGGATCACGCTCACCGGGACGACGTCCTGCGGCTGACGCAGCAGCATACAGGGGTGTTTGAAGATGACGACGGCCGGAGAGCTCCCGGACTTCGCGTGTTCCCACGCGCGCTTCACGACGTCCACGCCCGCGGCGATGTCGTAGGACTTCACGGTCTCGACGAAGGAGACGCCGCATCCCCGGGCCACCCCTTCGACGGAGAGCGCGGCCCCCGTCTCTCCCCTCCGGAGCTTGCCGCCGAGCCCGGGGTGCGACTGTCCTCCCGTCATGGCGGTGATGCTGTTGTCCAGGACGCAGAGCACGAAGGCGTGTCTGTTGTAGACGGCGGAGATCAGGCCGGGCACGCCCAGATGAAAGAAGGTCGAGTCGCCGATGGTGGCGACGACGGGCCTTTCCTGACCCGTGACCCTGTGCGCCAGAAAGAAGCCTGAGGACATCGTCACGGACGCCCCCATGCAAAGGCTGGTGTCCAGGCCTTTCTGACTGATGCCGAGAGAGTAGCAGCCGATATCCGAGGGATTGATGGCGCCCGGGATCGCCCTGCGGATGGCGAAGAAGCTGGAGCGGTGCGGGCAGCCCGCGCAAAGCCGCGGCGGACGCGGGGTTATGCGCAGCTCGTCGAGGGCGGCCGTGAGCTCGGACGTATCCCGCTTTGCCGGCGTCGTACCCAGAACCCCGAGGATAACGCGCTCGATCACCTCGGGAACGAGCTCGCCCGCGCCTGGAACGACGCCGTTCCGACGCCCCTGGACTTTGGCGCTGTCGGTGATCTGCATCTCGATGACGGGGTAAGTTTCCTCCAGAACCAGCACCTTCTCGTGCCCGGCGATGAATTTGTCCACCATCCCGTGGGGGAGGGGATAAGGCGTGCCGATCTTCAGAATGGAGATGTCGTCGCGCCCCCACTGCTTCAAAAGGTCGCGAACCATGGAG
>JAISSA010000185.1 GCA_031273365.1 Synergistaceae bacterium | reverse complement strand
AATTGATTTTACGTGATGCTTTTGGATGGAGAAACACGATGGGAATATTTTCTCACGTTGAAGCTGTAAAACATTATAGGCGTCTTAACATTCTGAATAGAAATCTTTGCCGATTCCATAATATAAAATCTCTCCCCAAAACAAACGCCGGATTCACCCCAGATAAGCACAGCGGCATCCAGGCGATTTTACCTTACTTATCGATCATTCCTGCGATCTCTCCAGGCAACAAAAAGACCCACCCATTACAGGCAGGTCTCCTTTCAGCGTCGATCTTCATCAAAAGCATACCAAACACCAAAACCATTCACGGCAGTGTTCAAAAAAAATGGCGGTCCCAGCGGGATTCGAACCCGCGTCGCAGCCTTGAAAGGGCTGTGTCCTGGGCCCCTGGACGATGGGACCGCGCCTGATTTGGTAATGGTGAGCCGTGAGGGACTTGAACCCTCGACACCCGGATTAAAAGTCCGGTGCTCTACCAGCTGAGCTAACGGCTCAAGCAAAACAACGGGCATTATATCACAAATCTCTCAAAAATACGCCTGCCCCGAAAATTTATTTATGCTCCGCCAACCCTTACAGGAGGCGCAGGTTCGACGGCGGACATTAGCCCTTCAGTATCCAATGCTTCGGGTCAGATCTGCTCCGGAATCTCTATTGTGGTCCCTTCGGGGTAGGTTTCCGGGAAGAAGAGCTTGAGCACCTTTTCGTCGTTGGGCCTGCCGGCCAGGCTGCCAATGATGAACAGGACAAGCCCGATGCCGATGCCCACGACGATCTGGTGGAACCCGGCAAGGGGGATTTTGGCCCACATGAAGTAGCAGTAGGCGAACACGCCGCCCACCATGGAGAGCAACGCCCCCGCGGTGTTGGCCTTTTTCCAGAAGAAGCCCAGGAGAAAGGTCCAGAAAAAGGCCGTCTGCAGGCCGCCAAAGGCGAACATGTTGATCCACACGATGACGGAGGGCGGTTTAAGGGCGACGATAATGCAGGCCAGACCGATGATGACGGTCGCGACGACGGAGAAGCCGGCCACTTTTTTCTGGTCCGTCCGCTCGCCGCTCCGCTCGATGGCGTGCTGGTACACGTCCCTGATGATGGCCGAGGAGGCGGAAATCAGGAGCGAGGAAACGGTGGAGATGGCGGCCGCCAGAGGCGCGATGATGGCGATGCCCGCCAGAACGGGCGAAAGGTAGTTTACGACCAGATGGGGCATGAGGGAGTCGGTGGTGCTGCCCTCGGGAAGGCTGAGGACGACGCCCCGGGACAGAACGCCAATGAGGTGCATGCCCAGCATCATGGCGCCCACGACCACGGTGCCGTAAATCATGGCCTGGTGAAGGGATTTGGAGGTCCTGTAGCTTATGTTGCGGACCAGAGACTGCGGCAGCCCCAGCGTGCAGACGCCGCTCAGCATCCAGAAGGAGATGAGAAGCCGCACGGGAATCGCGCCGCCCGACGTCGGTTCCAGCATCTGCGGCTGCTCCCTGAGGGTGGCCATGATGCCGCTCATCCCGCCGCCCTGGCCCAGGACGGCGTAGAGCAGAACACCAAGGCCCAGCAACATGCAGAGAGCGCAGATGGTGTCGGTGATGGCGACCGCCCTGAATCCGCCGGCGGCGGTGAAGGCGACGACCACCAGGGCGAAGAGGAACAGCCCCAGCGTGTAGTTGATGCCGGCCGCCGCCGCGAACAGGCTGGCGCCGCTTATGAACTGGGCCACCATCGTGCCGCAGAAAAACACCACGATGAGGACGGCCCCAATGTTGGCCAGCGCGTTGGACTGATAGCGGACACGGATGACGTCGACAACGGTAACCGCGTCGATTTTACGGGCGATGACCGCCATCTTTTTGCCCATGACGCCCATGACCAGGAAGGCCGCCAGAACCTGGGTCATGGCCAGATAAACCCAGCCGAAGCCCATCTTCCAGGCGACGCCGGGGCCGCCGACGAAGCTGGAGCCCGAGGAATAGGTGGCGACCAGCGTCATGGCAAGCACAAAACCGCCCAGGGTTCTGCCGCCGATAAAGTAGTCTTTGGAAAAGTTTACGGCCCTGGCCTTTTCAGACTGTTTTTGAACGACAAAACCCACAGCCAGCATGACGACCAGAAAAACAAAAACGGGGAGAAGAACCAAAAACGTCTGCATCACCCTCACTCCTTCTCGTCGTCTTCAAGGCTGAAGTCCCTGAATACCTTCACCGTCAGCCCCCAGACCAGGACGATGGATAAAATCCACACGCCAAAACAGCTCACAACAAACCAGCCGGGCATCTGAAAAACGGTGAAGTCCAGGCCGGCGACGCCGAACCCGGCAATCCACCAGAACGCGATGAGAATCGCCGCAACAATCCAGGTCGCCTTCGCCTCCCTGTTCATCTGGATGAACTTTTCCCTGTAGCTCATTTTTTCCATAACCGGATTTCTCCCCTTTCACAGTTTCTAAAACAAATTAAATCTGAAGCGAAGCAATTCTGAACCAATCGTTTTCTTCGTGCCAGGACCTCCAGCACTTTATAAGGGATTTTTACCTCCCTTATTTTATCTTATCATTGCAATATATAACTATAACAGTAGAGGCCAGATCGCAGAAAAACGAAAAGTGACCGCAACCGTTCAGACTCCGGGGGCCTGAACGGTTACAATGCCGGGCCCTACCGTCGTCGCGTCGGAGGGGGAAGAGGTCGGGAGGTGATTTTGCTCCAGAGGGAGATATACTGGTCGTGCAGGAAGGCGGGATAGTCCTGGTCGATTTTCGGGCGGCCGAAAAGAAAAACGGCGGGATTTGACGCCAGAGAGCTGCGTATCGCCTTGGGAGTCGAGTAGTCGATAACGACGGCGATCCTGTTTTCGGCCTGCCGGGAGACGATCGCCATCAGCTGAGAAATTTCCTTCCACTCGCTCCACGCCGCCCATTCTTCGGGGGACGGGCGAACCAGCCTGCAGCCCACCGCCTGCAGAAGGGCGTTGCTGTAGCCCGTAAGATCGTAGACGGCCTGGTCCTTCAACATCTGGCGGCCCGCGAGTATCGAGCTGTAGAGGCGCGCCTGCAGTTCCGCCAGGCGGCGCTGGTAGTAGGGATAGTTGCCCGGGTCCCAGCTGGCCAGCACCGTGAGGACACGCTGCGCGATGAAGGGAACGACGGAGGGGTCCGACAGGGACGCGTCGATTTTGTCCTCCGCGAGGGGCAGTTCTGCGTACAGCGAACGGTAGTTTTTGTACTGTTCGAAGGGCAGCCCCAGCCCTCTGGCGTCGCGGAAGTCGAAGGCGATGAGCGGGGTGTCGGAGGGCAGAGACTGAAGGTTGCGGGCGCGTATCCGGCGGACCAGCTCGCCGTCGTCGTTCCACTCCTGGATCGAGGTCACCTTCACGTTTACGCCGCCGATGAAGTTCACGAGAAGCGCCAGCCACGGAGAGGTGACGGTGACGTTCAAAACGGCGGCGGCCTGCGCCTCCGCGGCGAAGACAAACACGAGCACCGCAAGGAGAAGTGCGCGTGCCGCGCTCAGGAATCGCAATCGAAAGGCCCCCTTTCTTTTAACCTGTTGAAGCGAAACTGCGGGGCTCTGCCCCTCGGCAAAAACCCCGCAGGGGACTTGTCCCCTGACCCCGTTAATTTTCTTTCGTTTCCCTTATTCCCGCCTTCAACGAACCGAGATCTGACAGCGCGAGGGCCGCGGCCTCCAGCTCCGCGGCCTTGCGGCTTCCTCCTCCGGCGACCCAGGTTTTTCCGGCGGCAAAGACCCGCACGCAAAAACTTGGAGAGTGGGAGGGGCCTTTCACCGAGACGACCTCGTAGCGGGGCAGGCCGAGCTCGGCCGCCTGAAGCAGGGACTGAAGGCGCGACTTCGCGTCCTGTGCGCCGCCGATCGGGGTCCGCGAGGCGAACAGGTAACGCCGGACCACGCGCATCGCGGCGTCGAATCCGCCGTCCAGGTACACGGCGCCGAGCACCGCCTCCATCGCGTCGGCGAAGATGGACGGAGGGGTCTCCTTCTTCAGAGACCTGCCCTTCAGAAGGACGGAGGCGAGCCCCAGGTCCTCCGACCATCGGACGAGCGCGTCCCGACAGACGAACTCCACCCTGCAGGCCGACAGCGCGCCCTCCGTCGCGTCGGAATACGCTTCGTAAAGAACGTGCGCCACCGTCATCCCCAGCACGGAGTCCCCCAGAAATTCGAGGCGCTCGTTGCTCTCCGACAGGCCGCACTCGTTGGAATACGAAGCATGACAGAGGGCCGTGTGCAAAAGCCCTCTGTCGCGAAAGCAATATCCCAGCTTTTCCTGAAAGACCCGCAGCGCCTCTGCCCGTGCGTCCGGCTCTTCGCCGGGGCTACACGTACTTCTGAAAGGCGAGGACTCCGTTGTGTCCGCCGAAACCAAAGCTGTTCACCAGCGCTCTCTCGATCGGTCTTTCCACGCCTCTGCCCGTGACGATGTTCAGGTCGCACGCGGGGTCCGGAGTCTCGTAGTTCAGCGTGGGGTGCACGTAACCCTGCTCGATCGCCTGAAGCGTCGCGATGGTCTCGAGCGCCCCCGCCGCCCCAAGACAGTGCCCGATCATCGACTTCGTGGAGTTGACGGCGACGTTCTTCGTGTGCGCGCCGAAGATCGTTTTGATCATCAGAGCCTCGGTCCTGTCGTTGAGGGGGGTCGAGGTCCCGTGCGCGTTGATGTGATCGACGTCCCCGGGCTTCCAGCCCGCCATGTCCATCGCGCGCCGCGTGGCGTAGATCGCCCCCGCCGCTTCCTCGTCGGGCGCGGTGATGTGCCCCGCGTCGCAGGATGTGCCGTAGCCGACGAACTCGGCGTAGATATGCGCGCCTCTCGCCTTCGCGTGTTCCAGGTCCTCCAGAACCAGCACGCCTGCGCCTTCGCCCATGACGAAGCCGTCGCGGTTGAGGTCGAAGGGACGGCTGGCCGTCTCCGGCGAATCCATGCGCGTGGAAAGCGCCTTCATGGAGGCGAACCCCGCGATGCTGATGGCGCGAAGCGCGGCCTCGGTCCCGCCGGCCAGAATCACGTCCGCGTCCCCGCGCAGGATGGCGTGATACGCTTCGCCCATGCTGTGGAGCGACGTGGCGCAGGCCGTAACGACGCAGAGGTTCGGCCCCTTCGCCTTGAACCTTATGGCCACGTAGGCCGTGGACATGTTGCTGATCATCATGGGAATAAAATAGGGGCTGATTCTCTTCGAGCCCTTCTCCATCATCGTTTTGAAGCTGTTGAACGACGTCTCGATGCCGCCCTGACCGCTTCCGATGTAAACGCCAAATTTATAGGGATCCAGCGCGGCCGTGTCCAGGCCGGAATCTTCCACCGCCATGGCGGCGGCGGCGACCGCGAACTGAATGACGCGATCGGAGCGTTTTGCCTCCTTGCCGTCCATCCAGCGGGTCGGCTGAAAATCCTTTATTTCCGCCCCGAACGTCACGGGACAATCTCCAAGATCGAACGTGGTGATCGGGCCAATGCCGTTTTTGCCTTCCCGAAGGGCCTGCCAGTAGGCGTCCTTCCCGGTCGCAACGGGGCTCAGAGGCCCCACGCCCGTAATGACTACTCTTCTCATCTGCTGCGTCACTCCCCGGGACCCGAGGGCCCCTTCCCGAATTGAAACAGGGGGGAGGCAACCCCTCCCCCCTGAGGTACCGACAACATAAAACTTATTCGTCCAGTCCAATTTTGCTCAGAGTATAATTCATCGCCTCGCCGACCGAGGACAGCTTCTCCGCGTCTTCGTCCGGAATTTCAATATCGAACTCCTCTTCGATCCCCATGATCAACTCCACAATATCCAGCGAGTCCGCACCAAGATCCTCGACGAAGGACGCCTCGGGCACGATCTGATCCTCCTCGACATCGAGGCGGTCTACAATTATTTCCTTCAGTCTGGGAAGAACATCTTCTTTCTTCATTATAAAATTCACCCCCCCTCCCCAACGACATATCCTTAACACATAGTCATGCCGCCGTCAACAGCCAAAACCTGACCCGTCAGATATTCGCTTTCATCCGACGCAAAAAAGGCCACCGCTCCGGCGACGTCTTCGGGGCTTCCCATGCGTCCCGCGGGAATTTGCCCCAGCATGGCGGCACGGACATTTTCCTTCAGAATCCCCGTCATATCCGTTTCGATAAATCCAGGTGCGACGACGTTTGCGGTGATCCCCCTGGCGGCGTATTCACGCGCCACGGACTTCGTGAAGCCGATGATGCCGGCCTTCGTTGCGCTGTAATTGGCCTGTCCGGCGTTGCCGACGAGGCCCACGACCGAGGCGATGCTGACGATGCGCCCCCATCGCGCCCTGACCATCCCGCGGATGGCCTCCTTCGTGCAGTAAAAGACCGAGTTCAGGTTGGCGGCGACGACGTCGTTCCACTCCTCCGTCTTCATCCTCATCAGGAGGTTGTCGCGGGTAATGCCCGCGTTGTTGACCAGCACCTGTACCGCGCCCATCGAGTCCTCGACGGCCCTGAACAGGGAGGCGACGTCTTCCGCCCTCGAGACGTCGGCTCTGAACGCCTTCGCGTCGACGCCGGAGGCGGCCAGCTCTCCGCAGAGCTC
Organism: Synergistaceae bacterium; assembly: GCA_031273365.1. GTDB lineage: Bacteria > Synergistota > Synergistia > Synergistales > Aminobacteriaceae > JAISSA01. The sequence continues at coordinate 8,666 of JAISSA010000185.1, read as the reverse complement.
CTCCGCGGCCGTCGCGCTGTTGTGGTAGTTGACGGCGACGCTGAAGCCCCGTCCGGCCAGCGTCAGGGCTATGACGCGCCCTATGCCCCGTCCGGCGCCGGTCACGAGGGCCAGTCGGCGATTTTTCGCGGACGTCATGCCGCGTTCACCAGAACTGCCGCCATCCGCTCCAGCGTTTCGGGCGTTCCCGCCGCCATGAGCCTGAGCCCCTTCCGGCAGCGTTTGTTCAGTCCGGACAGAACCTCGCCGGGCCCCAGCTCCAGGAAGGCGTCCACACCCTCGTCCGCCATTCTGACTACGGAGTCCGCCCAGCGAACCGGGCTGTAGGTCTGCTCGAACAGCGCCTTTCTGATCGTCTCCGCGGACGTGAGGGGAGAGGCATTGACGTTGCAGACGATCGGCCATTGCGGGTCCTGCCACCTGTACGTCGCGAACTGCGCCCTCAGCTTTTCGGCGGCCGGCATCATCAGACGGCTGTGGAACGGCGCGCTGACGTTCAGCATGACCACCTTTTTCGCCCCCTTTTCCCTCGCCGCGGCGATCGCCTTCTCGACGAACTCGACCCGCCCGGAGATGACCACCTGAGACGGCGCGTTGAAGTTTGCCGCCTGGCACTCCATATGGGGCGCGACGGAGGCGCAGACCGCGACGACGTCGTCCGCTTCCAGACCGATGATGGCGGCCATCGCGCCCACTCCCTCGGGAGCGGCCTCCTGCATCCAGGCGCCGCGTTTGTGGACCAGCGCCACGGCGTCGCGGAAGGACAGCACGCCCGAGGCGACCAGCGCCGTATACTCCCCGAGGCTGTGCCCCGCGCCGAATGCGGGCGCGAGCTTCACCCCCAGTCCCAACTCCAGCGAGCGCAGCGCGGCGATGCTTACCGTCATGATGGCGGGCTGCGTGACGGCGGTGCGTTTCAGGTCCTCCTCCGGTCCCCTGAAGATGATTTCAGTGAGCTTCATGGACAGGGCGTCGTCGGCCTCGTCGAAGACGTCCTTCGCTGCGGGAAAGGAGTCGTACAGGGCCCTGCCCATCCCCACTTCCTGTGCCCCCTGACCAGGGAAACAAAACGCGTAACTCAATTCAAGCCCTCCTCTGAGCCGGATATCCGACTCAATACTTCGTCCGCCTCCGCAAACAGGTTTCTTATGATCTGAGCGGCGGGCAGGATGTCGTTCACCATCCCCGCCGACTGGCCGGCCATCAGGGACCCCCATTCCGTGTCTCCGTCGAGCACGGCGCTGCGAAGCTTGCCGATCCCGAGTTTTTCTATTTCTTCAAAGGACGCGCCGCGTCCCTCCAGCTCCTCGAACGCCGTCGTCAGCCTGTTGCGCAGGCATCGAACAGGGTGCCCGGTGCTCAGCCCCGTGACGGCGGTGCTGCGGTCGCGTGCGGCGATCACGGCATTTTTGAAGTTTACGTGGACCGTACATTCCTCGCAACAGATGAACCGCGTGCCCAGTTGCACGCCTTCCGCCCCCAGCGCGAAAGCCGCGGCCACGCCGCGCCCGTCGGCGATGCCTCCCGCGGCGATGACCGGCACGCGAACGGCCGAGGCGACCTGAGGCACCAGCGTCATTGTGGTCAGCTCCCCGATGTGTCCGCCGGCCTCCATGCCCTCCGCGATGACGGCGTCCGCTCCCTGTTTTTCGACGCGTCTGGCCTGCGACACGGACGCCACGACGGGAACGACGATCGTCCCCAGGGGTTTCAGGCGCTTCAGGACTCTGCCCGGGCTTCCCGCGCCGGTCGTCACGACAGGCACTTCATGTCTGGCGGCCAGCTCCAGAGCATCCGAGGCCGTTGGGGACATCAGCATGATGTTGAGCCCGAAGGGACGGTCCGTCAAATTTTTGGCCTTCAGAATTTCCTGCTCCAGGATATCCGGAGGCGTGTTCGCGGCCGCTATGATTCCCAGGCCGCCGCCGTTGCTGACGGCCACGGCCAGTTCGGCGTTCGCCACCCACGCCATCCCCCCCTGCAGGAGGGGATATTCCGTGCCCAAAATTTTGCAGATGCAGTTAGCTCTCATCCGATTTTTCCGTATCATAGATTTCACCCCATGCCTCACTCGAGTTCTTCACGAATTTGCCCCACGCCGTCCCTGATGATGAAGTTGCGGGCGGCGGACAGGGCGCCGAGAATAGCGGGCGCCTTCGAACGTCCGTGGGCCTTCACGACCGTTCCCCTGACCCCCAGAAGCGGTGTTCCGCCATACTTTTCGTAGTTGAACCGGGCCCACAGCGCCCGGGCCATCGGGATCATGAAAAGCACCCCTATCCTGGGCATGAAACGGTGGCCCATCTCCTCTTCGATGATCGATTTCGCCCCCTGCATCAGCCCTTCTCCGAACTTCAGGATCACGTTGCCCATGAAGCCGTCGCAGACGACCACGTCGGCCCGTCCCCACGGGACGTCGTCACCCTCGACGTATCCCCTGAAGTTCAGGGAGCTTTTCATCAGCATCTCTCGCGCTTCGGCGACGACCTCGTCTCCCTTGATCTCCTCGGTTCCGTTGGAAAGAAGCGCGACCTCCGGTTCCGCCACGCCCAGAATCTTTTTGGAGTACACGTTGCCCATCCGGGCGTACTGGCAGAGGTTCAGGGGCCTCGAGCGCACCGACGCGCCGACGTCCAGCAGGAACGTCCAGCGATTTATCGTGGGCAGCGGCACGCCCAGCGCCGGGCGGTCGATGGCCGGCAGCCTGCCGACCACGAGGACGCCTCCGGCGACGATCGCGCCGGTGTTTCCGGCGGAAAGACAGCCCTGCGCCTCCCCTGCGCGCACCATTTCCATGGCCACGCGCATACTGGAGTCGCGTTTTCTGCGTATGGCCGCGGTCGGCTGCTCGTCCATGCTCACCGCCTCTGCGGCGTGCACCCTGCGTATTCTCTTCAAAACATCCGAAGAGGCCTCGCTCAGGCAGGGTTTTATTTTCTCCTCGTCGCCCGTCAGGACGATCTCGAGGTCCGCGTGCTCCCTGCAGGCCAGAATTGCGCCTTTGCAAATCTCGTGCGGCGCGTTGTCCCCGCCCATCGCGTCAAGCGCTATGGTTATTTTCTGCATTTTTTCAGGTTCCATTATGCAAATTCTCCATCCTGCAGGCTCTTACAGTCCCCGTAAGCGTGAACAAACTATCTCCGACCTCACCGGAATGCCTCGTCAGATTTACATAAAAACGGCATTTCCATCGTCTGCGGTTCATGGCGTTTCCGGTTCCAGAATCTCGGTGATGAAGCGACCCACGAAGATTTCCTTTTCGCCGACGCGGGTTCGAACGCTGACGATATAGCGACCGTCCCTGTTGACCCCCACCTTGGCCCTGGCGATCAGAACGTCCCCGACCCTGGCGTGTCCCTTGTACGACCCGCGCATCGAGTCGACGATCACCGTAACCGCCTCGATCGCGGCGACGGCGACGGAACTGGCCTGAGCGTAGATGTAATGGTCCCAGAGGATGTCCGTGGCGCGAAAGGCCATCTCGCGCGTGGTGCGCAACACCGAGAGGGCCCAGCGGTTGGGCTCGAGTTCCAGAAGGTCGCCCACGATCTCGCTGCGGCTGAGAGAACGCAGTTTGCTCCCCGCGTTCTGCGCCATGCGCCGGACGCGTTCGCGAAGCTCGGGCACGCCCATAAGGGCACGATCCAGACGTACGGTGCTGACGCTCACTTTCAGCAGGGACGCCAGCTCCTGATCCGTCGCCATCGGATTGTCGTCGAGCAGTCTGACCAACCGGTCCTGACGCTGCTTCTTCCCGGACTTAATCTCAAACGCCTCCAGTTTTGTTATCTGGTACTGATAGCTGTTCTGATAACTCAAGTGAGCAGTATAAAATCGAAAGCGGGCATAGTCAAGCGATATTCCATAGGTTATTTTTATAATTTATAGTATATAGAATTGTATTACGTAAAGTCGTATTAGATTAATCTGACAGAAGGAGCTTCAGGGTTTCGGGCGATCGGCTTCGCGGACGCCGGCTTCGATCATGTCCTTCAGGGCCAGCGCCACGACGGGAATTTTCAGGGACTCCAGGCCGTCGATGGCCTCCGCCGCTTCCTCGGAATCCAGGGTGAAGGGCTCTCCCGACGACTCGTATCTGAAAATCCAGCGTACGCCGGGAGCGTCGATAAGAAGGGTCAGAAAGGCCCCCGCGAGGTCGCCCGTCGGGGGAACGTCGATGTTGTCGAGGGCGAAGGACGCGAAGACGCGCGTTCCCCGCCCCATGGCGGAGGAGATGCGAAACTCCCCGCCGCACAGCTCCGCGTTCTGCTTCAGAAACGGCAGGCCCATCCCCACCCGCCGCGTCGTGCGGCTGGTGCAAAACGGGCTCAGCGCCGCACGGGCACGCGCTTCGTCCATGCCGCAGCCGTCGTCGGCGATCTGAAAATCGAAAAAGTTCGCGACGACGCCCCTGCGGACGGTCACGTCGACGCGTTTAGCGCCCGCCGCAACGCTGTTTTGCGCCACGTCCAGAATATGGGCCGACAGGTCCTCAAGCACGGCGTTTTCCCGTTTTGCCTCCGTCCGCCAGAACGGCCAAAATCGTCTGATCGTCCGCATCGTCGGGCAGATGCTGCACCAGTTCCTCGTAGTCCGCGCTTCCGTCCAGCGCGTCCAGAATTTCCCGCATGTCGTCCTTTTCTCCCCCGAAGCGCCCGGACAGGAGCCCAAAGAGGATCGTCGCTCTGGAAAACCAGTTCAAAAGCTCGCGGGAGATGCTCCAGACGTTTTCAAACAATATGCTGAAGTGAAAATCCTCGCTTTCCTCCACCGACTCGTCCACGGGATCGGGGATGTAGCCCATCATGTAAAAGGGAACGTTCGGCGCCATGCGCACCGCTTCCCACAGCGCCCTGTCGACGTCCGCGGAATCTTCCTTCGAGAGCATGAACATCGCGATCATCCGGGCATACGCCCGGCCCAGCGTCCGTTCCGTGTCCTCCATCGTTTCCCCGAGAACGCGGGACCATTCCTCCTGTTCCAGAAGAATACAGTAGTACAGGCCCTTCATACTCTCCCGGTCCTCGTTGTCGTAACGCAGAAACTCCTCCGCCATCTCGAGGGCCTCTTCGTCCCGCTCCATGAAAAAAAGCGTGTAGGCCGTGCGCTGCAGCAGGGCGAGGTAAACCATCCCCATCCCGTCTTCCGGGATCTCGTCGCCGGTGACGTCGTTTTCCTGAAAATAGCGTTTGACCTCCGCAAGGGCCCTTTCCAGTATGGAAAGTTTTTCCGTTTCGTCTTCGATAAGGTCGGCCCTGAGCAAAAGGGCCTCGGGATTGTCCGGCTCCAGCTCCAGCGCCCGATCGATCAGGCTCTCCATCTCATCCGGATCCTCGGTTTCGTAGGCCCTTTCAAGAATTTCGTAAATATCCTCCGCGCTCATTTGTCCCATCCTCCATCATTGCCACCGTTGCCGCTGTTTCCGCCGCCGCCGGCGCCGCTGTCCCAGCCGCCGCTTCCTCCGCCCGTGTTTCCGCTTCCGCTGCCGGTGTCCCAGCCTCCGCCGCCTCCGGAACTGCCGCCGTCTCCTCCGCCGACATCCCACTGTCCCCCACCCGTCGCAGGGGACGAGCCCTCCGGCAAACCGCCTCCCGGCGAACCTGCTCCCGGTCCGGTAAGAGAGCCGTCTCCGTTTCCGCCCCCCTGGCGATAAACGGCAAAGGAGGCGAACGGCAGGGTGCCGCGCCATATGTATCCCCATTCTCTGGAGAGGTCGGCCAGCTCAGCCGTGTCGGAACGCGTCCAGACGGCATTCTTTTTCGCAAGTGTTCGCACGATAAAGGAATGTCGCGCCATCAGGGCGTCGGACGCGCTCTGTCCCGCGTTCGGGATGACGCTGTACCACCGGTCGCCCAGCCACAGAAGCAGTTTCGCCCTTCCCGTCTTCCAGGCGACGGGCGTATAGGCCAGAGGGTCGCCCAGGACTCCCATGTTGTCGAAATCCATCCGGGCGATGGAGCGAAATTCCCGCGTGTCGCCGACGCCGCCGCGCCATCGGGAGACGGTGACGCGGGCGAGTTCGGGGACGTCCATGGGGACGACGGACCCCACCGCGACCGCGGTCGGCACGATGACGCCCTCCCGCTCCGGGCGGCCGTACACCCAGTGGTTCGCCGAGACCTGCGCCACGGGATAGCCGTCAAAAGTGACGTGCCACCCCGGAGGCAGCCCCTCCGGACGCCAGACCTCGAAGTTCATGGCATATATCTTCTGGTATGCCGCGATGACCGGCTGCGCCGGAGCACGGCCCGCCCAAAGCAGAATCATCGCGGCGAGCGCCGCAAAAACGACAGGGCATTTTGTGTGTTTCGTTCCCGTTTTTCCACGCATCCGTTCATTGACTGACATTGCCGTCCTTACCATCTCTTAGCCTCCGCCTGACTGAAATGCGGTTCAACGCGGTCATTATACTCCACCGGCGAAGTTCGGACATCAGGGTTTACCGGAAAATAAAGACGCCCTGCCCCTGAACGTACACATTTACAAAGGTTGTATAATAACTGTAAAAGAATGTAAAAGAAGGGGTCACGTGCGGGACCTGCCGGAAAGTCAATGACCTGAATAAAGGTGTGTCCTGAAATACGGTGTGTCCTGAAATTTTGGGCCGTGCGGATTTCAGGCGTATTGGACGGAAGGTTTTGTGAGATCAGGAGGTTTAGAAGATGAGGATAAACGACCTTAAGGATTACGCGCCGGATGAAGCGATTGCTGCTTATTTTCTCGAAAAAAGCCGCCCCCCGCGCGAGGGTATTTCCGGAGGGGAAGGGGAGGACGCGCTGAAGAAGGTCGAGGAAGCCCAGCAGTCCAATACCCGCACGACGCTTCAGATGATGGACCGCCACAGCGAGATGGTGAGGAAGTCGCAGGAGCTCGCCAGAACGAGGGAGAAAAAGCGCGCGATCGAGCATCAGAACGAGGAGCGCAGACAGGAACAGACGGAGCTGATGGCGAGGGCCGCGGTCCATAACGCCGAACGCCGTGACCTGATGGAGACCCTGCGCCTGCGGGCAGAGGCATGAAATTCAGCGAAAACGAGGCCAAATGACGGCATGACAGCGGCGTAAACGTTCAAGCCAATGGAGGCGGGGGAACGTGTTCTCACGCCCGTTTCGACGTACCTTTAAGTATGCAATGTCAACAACTTGAGCGAAACTATGGGGCTCCGCCCCTCGACAAAAACCCCGCAGGGGATTTTTCCCAGTCCCCTGACCCCGTTAATTTTCTTCCTTAAAGTTGTTGACATTGTTTAAGTATGGGCAGGGATGGACTCATGAAAATCACTCTGCTTTGCGGCAATTTGAATTTTGGAGGCGTCCAGCGGGCAGTGCTGACTCTCGCCGACGGACTGGCAAAAAAAGACGACCTGACCATCGACCTCGCCGCTCTGCGCGGACGGGGGGAATTTGTGTCCCTGCACGCCACCTCCGTCAACGTCGTCGACCTCAACTGCACCAGACAGGCCCTTGCGCTGCTCTTTCCCTTCTCCAGGCTGACGAAATATTTCCAAAAGGCAAAGCCGGACGTCGTGATCTCCTTCGGTCATTCCATCAACTGCCTTGTGGCCCTGGCGAAATTGCTGCGTCGCCTTCCGTTCCGCCTGATCGTCTCGGAACACAATTCCTTCGACGCGCGCATGGCGCCGGACGCGAAGTGTCATCGATGGCGCCGCTGGCGGCGCATCATTCGCGCACGTTTTCTGTACCGGCAGGCCGAGCTTTGCGTCTGCGTTTCGCGGGGCGTCGCCGACGAGCTTGTCGGCCTGAAGGTCATTCCACAGGAAAAGACCCGCGTTATCCACAACGCCGTCGACGGCCTCCGGCTGGCGATGCAGACTCAGGACCCCGTCCCCCACCCGTGGCTCCAGTCCCGCAACATCCCCGTGATTATGAGCGTCGGGCGGCTGGCGCCGGTCAAGGGACTGGACGCCCTGATCCGGGCGTTCGCCCTGCTGCGCTACGAGATGCGGTTCGACGCCCGCCTGATGATCGTCGGGAAGGGTTGGGACCGTAAACGCCTGGAAGCCCTGGCCCGTTTGCTGGAAATCGACCAGGACGTCTGCTTTGTGGGCTACGTCCCCAATCCCGGCGCGTACATGGCAAGGGCCTCGCTCGTCGTTTTGTCGTCGTATTACGAAGGTTTTGCCAGCGTCCTGGCCGAGGCGCTGGCCTGCGGCGTCAACGTCGTCTCGACCGACTGTAAGAGCGGGCCCCGCGAAATTCTGGAGGACGGGAAATGGGGCAAACTGGTCCCCGTCGGCGACATCGAGGCGCTGGCCGCCGCCATGCGCGACGCGCTGAGCGCGCCTCTGCCCCCGGAGGATCTGAAAAAGCACGCGGCCTCCTTTTCCGTGGAGCTCCTGATCGACGCGTATTATAATGTCATCCGCAGAGTCGCCCGAAAGAGGCGACGCGCGGTGCAATAAACGGGAATAGGATTTTATGATTTTTTATGATTTAAGGAATGGGGAATGACGATGAAAACGGGAACATACGTCGACGTGCTGTCGGACTTCGATATGTCGAAAAAACGGCGCTGGCTGGTGACGGGGGGGGCGGGATTCATCGGATCCCATCTCGTCGAGGCGCTGTTGTCCGTCGGACAGGACGTCGCGGCCCTCGACAATTTCAGCACGGGATCTCGGGCCAACCTCGACGCGGCTGTCCGCA
>JAISSA010000166.1 GCA_031273365.1 Synergistaceae bacterium | reverse complement strand
TTATCTTCTGGCCGTGGACGGGCTGGGTCGTTTTCTGGACGAGCAGGAATCGATGACGCGGGACCGGCGCAGCCTCGACAGAGGCATCGCCATTATCGGCGACGTCCTCGCCAGAGAGCACGAAAAAAACGCAAAGAACGAGGCAGGCGCGTTTCGCGCGCAGGGGGGAATTTTGTCGAACCTTTACAGCCGCCTTGCTCACCTTTATTTCAAGCGTGTGATGTACGAGAGCGAAGAAAAAAGGCAGGAAACATGGGCGCTCTCGAAATGGGCCGAACAGCAGGCCGTGGCGCTGAGAGCCGAAATGGGGGAGGACGAATGACCGGGAAGCAGAAAAACCAGCGTCAAAAACTTAATGCCAGGACCGCGGGGCGCTGCCCCACACCCCGCAGGGGACGCAGTCCCCTGACCCCGTTAATTTTTCACTGACGGGGGCACGCGTTCCCTGCGGGGGACGCTGTTTGTTTACGGATTTGGCAGGAGAAGGGCGTCGATTTTTTCTATCGCCTTTTCGTACTCGAACATCAGAACGTGCTGTTCTATATCTCTGACGGCGTTCTCCGTTTTGGCGGGCAGCGGCAGCGTCGCGTAGCTTCTCAGCAGTTCGTTGACGGTCCCTATGTCCATGCCGACCAACGCTTCTTTCAGAACCTCCAGCTTTAAATCTTTCGGCTCCAAATCTTTCGAACCTGACGATTTCTCCGGCGTTCCGGCGGCCGAGCCGTCGCTCAGCGCGGCCTCGATCTCGTCGATCAGCGGGTGCAACTCTTTCAGGAGCGCGTCCGTGGAGGCGACTGTCCCGGCAATGTCGCCATTTTTCGCCCGCTTTTCGAGGTGCGCGGCAAGCTCTCCCGCCTTCATCGCGCCGACGCTCATCGCAGCGCCCTTCAGAGAGTGCGCGAGGATCGAACATTTTTCCATGTCCTTCATCCGCTCCGCTTCGCCGAGCCCGGACGCCATATCCCTGGCCTCCCTGCAAAAATCGAGGAGGATGTCCCTGGAAACCGCGGGGCCGCTCTCCAGGTGCGGTCGGACCCCGCCCCCCTGAGTCCGGACGCTGAGCTGTTTTTCTTTCGGGATCCATTTTTTCAGTATGCCGACCAGCTTTTGCATCGCGATGGGCTTGGCCAGGAAGTCGTTCATCCCATTTTGCAAAAACATCTCCTTTTGGCTGGAAACCACGTTCGCCGTGAGGGCGATAATCGGCACTTTCAGGCAGCGCTCGTCGCGGACGCCCAGCGCGCGGATGGCCGCGGTCGTCTCCACTCCGTCCATGCCGGGCATCATGTGATCCATGAACACCAGGTCGTAATGGCCGGTCTGCACGAGTTCCAGCGCCTCACGTCCGCTCGAACAGGTGTGGACCTCTACGCCGAACAGGGAAACCAGCTCTTCCGCAACCCTCAGGTTCGTCATGATGTCGTCCACGATCAAAACTCTGGCGGATGGGGCGAAGAAAGACCCCGGGACGCCGGCGACGTTGATGGATTCCTGCGTGACGTCGTTGACGACGTTTGCGATCGTCAGCGAACAGACCGGCAGGATGACGCTGTGGACGTCCCTGAAAAGCGACGCCTCCTCCCACTTCGCCATGACGACGGCCCGGGTGGGCAAATCCATTTTCTTCAGAATATCGAGGCAGCCGACGGCGTGCTCCGAGGCGATGAAGGCGCAGTCGTATTCGCCATTCATAAGCTTTTCGACAAACTCCTCCACGTTCGACGGACACGTCGGGAAGAGGCCAAGCTCTTCCATTTCGCGAAGAATGGCCCGCAGATAACGGGGCCTTTTTTCGTACAGCAGCACTTTTTTTTGTTCCGGGGCTTCCACCGAGGCAATGTTCCTCTCCTCCTCAAAGTGCTGGATCAGCGTGGCGGTAAAGGTGCTTCCGCGTCCGTACTCGCTCGACACGGCGATGTCTCCGCCCATGAGCTTACAGTAATTTTGCGCGATGACAAGCCCGAGCCCCGTCCCCCCCGCAGGCGTCCTGTATCCGTCGTCAAGGCGCGAAAAATCGCGGAAGAGTCTGTTCATGTCCTCTTTCTTTATGCCGAAGCCGCTGTCCGTAACTCTGAGGGTCAGCTCGAGCGTTCGATCGCCCGTCCTCTTCGAGCGGACCTCCAGGGACACGGCCCCTTCATCTGTGTATTTTACGGCGTTCGAGAGCAGGTTGAGCGCTATCTCCCGGATTTTCACGTCGTCGCCGACGAGCTCTTCGGGAATGTCGCAATCGACGTGGACGAAGAAGTCCAGCCGCTTTTCCGACACCTGCATTCGAATTGCGCCGACCAGGTCGTTGAGGAGCGACGAAACCTGATACTTCCGGGATTCGATCTTCATCTGACCGGACTCGATTTTCGAGAAATCGAGGATGTCGTTGATGATGGAGAGCAGCGCGGTTCCCGAGCGGTGGATGATCGACACGTACTCGCGGACGTCGCTCGAAACGTCCTGCCGCATGACGAGTTCCGCCATGCCGAGGATCGAGTTCATCGGAGTGCGTATCTCGTGACTCATCCGCGCCAGAAACGAACTCTTGCTTCTGCTTTCCTCGTCGGAGCGCATTTTTGCCATACTGAGGCGTATGAGGAGACAGCTCAGCGCCACCATAAATATCAGGCCGAGAACGGACAGGATCAGGATCATGAAATAGATCTCTCCGTAATAACTCCGGGTCGGAGTCGCAATCCCGATGTACCATCCGTTCTCCATCTGCCTGTAGACGATCACGACGGTTTTGCCGGACCTGTCCGTCAGCTTCGCGGGGAGAGAGCGCGCCCCGAGGGGCTTGCCGAAGTAGCTCCCGTCGGGGTGCACGATGACGTTGAAATCCCTGTCCAGCAGGATTCCATAGCCCCCGTCGCCGGATCGGAGGGCTTTCACGTAGTCGGCGATCACCGACATGCCGAGGTCCAGCGCGACGACCCCGTAATCATCGCCCCGCGCGCCGCGCAGGACCCTCGCGGCGCTGACGACCAGCTTTCCGCTCATCGGGTCCGTGTACGGATTCGTGAAAACGACCTCGTTTTCGTTTTCCCGCGCCGCGACGTACCACGGCCGCTCCTGCGGTCTGAAGCCGTCGGGAGGTGCCCAGCCGGCTCCCGAGATGAGTTCGCCCCTGATGTACCCCAGAAGGGTGGCCAGGCCGGAGAGATTCGACACATATTTCGAGACCCACGCGGAATATCCCCTGATGTAGCTCCTGACCTCCTCCTGCGAGGCTCCCTCGTCCAGCTTCTCCTGAAGGGAAAACGACGCGTCGATAAGAAGGAAGCCGACCCTGTCGAGAATCGACGCGATCGAGACGTCTGCCGTGACCAGCGAGCGCTCCACGTTCGAAAAAACCTGCCTCCCCACGATGTGATTCGCGAAAAAGGAACTCGTCGTGACCATCAGCAGAAAAGCCATAAAGACGAACACGATCTCTGCCCTGTTGGCTCGGAGGATTGTCCGCAAATTCGCCCTGGCCATAAATTTACCTCCCGGCAGGCCGGAGAGAAAAATTCCGGAACGCGTCCAGAAAAGCCCGGGCCAGCAGGGGGTCGAAGTGTCCGTCGAGTTCGTCTTCCATTATCCGCAGCGCCTCCGCCTGCGGCAGGGCCGCCTTGTACGGCCTGTCGGAAACGAGAGCGTCGTAGACGTCGACGATCGCCATCATCCGCCCCTGAAGGGGAATGTTTTCGCCCACGAGCCCCCGGGGATAGCCCGTTCCGTCCCACCTTTCGTGGTGGGTTCCCGCCATGATGCCGGCGTGAGTCAGAAACAGGCTCTCGCTCGTGTCGTGCTGGATGCCGGCGATGATCAGCTCCCCGTAGATGGTGTGCTTTTTCATTTCTTCGAACTCCTCGGGCGTGAGTCTGTCGGATTTCAGGAGAATGCTGTCGCGAATGGCGATTTTGCCGACATCGTGCAGCAGGGCCGACTGATAGAACAGCTCCATGGGCCACTGATCGAGGCAGTCCGTGTAAATATGCCGTTCACGCATCTCAGAGACGAGCAGGCGCAGGTACTGCTCCGTGCGCTCGAGGTGGCCGCCGGTGACGTCGTCCCTCCACTCGACGAGGTGGCTTACGGTCTTCAGCAGGGCGTTCTGGAGCTGCATGACGGACTCGGTCTTCTTTTCCACCAGGCTTTGGAGGTTCTCGTTGAGGTCCCTGAGTTCCCGTTTTTGAGACTCCAGCAGCAGGTGCAGCTCGACGCGTTTCAGCAGCAACTCCGGGGTGAAGGGCTTTGTGATGTAGTCGACGGCGCCCAGCGAAAGGCCCTCCAGCTCGCTTTCCGCGCCGGATTTGGACGTGAGAAATATGACGGGAATATCCGCCGTCCTCTCGTCCTGCTTCAGGCGCTGTATCACTTCATAACCGCTGGTTTTCGGCATGAGCACGTCCAGCAGGATCAAATTCGGCAAAATTCGTTCCAGAAATTGAAACAGCTTTTCCGCTCCGGGGGCCGTGAAGACGTCGTAGCGGCCCATCAGGGCGTTCCTTGCCAGCTTCAGAATGATGGGACTGTCGTCCACAAGGATAATTTTTCTACGTTCTTCCACCAAATCGATCCCACCTTTTACAGCAGGATGAGCTAAAAATACGCATTCCACAACGGCATACCCGCCCAAATTCCACTGGTAATAATGGGGAGTTTGATGACATCAGCAGAGTCGGGATGTGACGCAGCGACTGAGCCCTGTTCGCATACCGCCCGTCGAACCGGGCGCAGAAGCCCCCCGCCGCCCTGAATGCCCGCCACGGCAAAACTGAACGTCTGGAGCCTGAACGGTTACGAAATTTTTTTTGAAGCGCTTCCCTGATCGGGGGATCTCGTGTATAATAACATTCGTTTTTTGCGGAGACGTGGCCGAGCGGTCGAAGGCGGGCGCTTGGAGAGCGTCTGGGCAGCAATGCCCCTAGAGTTCGAATCTCTACGTCTCCGCCAGTACATAATCCGGAAAAAGCCGATATAATCTGCGAGCCCCCTGCAACAGGAGGCTCGCAGTGTTTTTAGACTCTGCATTAATCTATGGTAATCTATAGACATGTGGAGGTAATGTCGGGTACAAAATCGGGGACATTTTTTTATGGGTGATTTGTACCCGTCTTTAATGGATGAGGTGATACCAATGTCTTTGAGCGAGACAACAGTCAGGCAGGCAAAGCCTCAGGAGAAGCCCTACAAAATCCCGGACGAACGCGGGCTGGTCCTGCTGGTGCATCCAAACGGAAGCAGGTATTGGCGCTTCCGCTACTCGTGGAAGGGAAAAGAAAATATGCTGGCTCTGGGCGTATACCCGGATGTTAGTCTCAAAGAGGCCAGAATGAAGCGCGATGAGTTCAAAATCATGCTGGCGCAGGGGATGAACCCCGCAGACACGCGCGTGAAGGCAGGGACGACGTTTGAGGCTATTGCGCGAGAGTGGTTTGAGAAATACATGTTGCCGACGCGTGCGCCCACGCACACGGCCATGATTATTTCACGCCTGGAACGGCTTGTGTTTCCACAGATCGGCGCATACCCGATAAAAAGTATTGACGCCCAAACCCTGCTCAGGGTCTTGCGTCCGTTAGAAGCACGGGGGGTGCTGGAAACAGCGCACAGAGTGATGCAGATATGCGGACAGGTCTTCCGCTACGCCGTAGCGCGCGGGCAGGCCGAACGCGACCCCTCCGCCGATCTTCGTGGGGCATTGCCGTCACGAAAGCACAAACACCACGCGAGCCTCACGGAGCCGAAGCAGGTCGCGGATTTGCTGCGCGCGATGGAGTCCTTTCAGGGAGGGGTCGTCGTGGAGTGCGCGCTATGGTTTTCCCTGCTGACGTTTGCCCGCCCCGGCGAGGTCAGGCACGCCGAATGGACGGAGTTTGACTTATCGGGTGCAGAATGGCGCATCCCGGAAGATAAAATGAAAATGAAGCGAACACACATCGTCCCCCTCTCCCGGCAGACAGTGAAGATCGTTCAGAAAATTAAAGAGGTCACCGGGCATGGACGATACGTTTTCCCGAGCATTCGCGTGATAGCGACAGGGCAGGTGCCCATGTCCGAGAACACTATCGTCGCTGCGCTGCGCCGTATGGGATACGGGAAAGAGGAAATGTGCGCACATGGCTTCCGCTCGATGGCGAGCACGAACCTGAACGAGATGGGCTGGGCACCTGATGTTATCGAGCGTCAACTTGCTCACGTGGAGGGAAATTCCGTTCGCGCGGCATACAACTACGCCGAATATCTCCCCGAGCGCCGAAAGATGATGCAGGCCTGGGCGGATTGGTTGGATGATTTGAAAAAACTGGCGCCGTCGAACTGACCGCCCTTTATAAACACAAAAGTTAACGGATGAACAGCGGGACGATGTACTGATTGATAAACGCCGCGCCGACCATCCCGCCGACGACCAGCAGGCCCGCCATGACCTTTCCGGAGAGCCACTCCGACACGGGCCTGTCGTCTCTGAGATGTTCCTCCAGACGTTCTCCCAGTCCGCAAACCGTACTGTTCAGGGCTTTAAGCTCGATTTTCTGCTCGATGCTGTCTTTGACAACGCCGTCCAGTTTTTTGCTGGTGT
>JAISSA010000107.1 GCA_031273365.1 Synergistaceae bacterium | reverse complement strand
GGTTGGGATTGATGTATTGCTTGTTGGGATTGATGTACTTTTCCACGTCTTCCATGGAGATTCGCGTCAGGGCGCTCGTCGGCAACATCGCCAGAAGACGCCACGACATGTCCAGCGACTGTCCAATGTCCCGGTCCGCGTCCCCCTGACCGATGCAGGTTTTTTCGAACGCCTCTCCAAAGGCGAGAAACGCCCCCTCCTCGTCCCCGAGCTCGTCGGCGCCGACGACCTCGGCCAGCGCCCTGATCTCCTGCACCCGGCTGTAACTCGCAAAAAGCTGGCTCGATACGCTCGGGTGGTCCTCGCGCGTGTAGCCCTTCCCCGTCCCGTCCTTCATCAGACGCGACAGGCTCGGCAGCGGATCGATGGGCGGGTAGACGCCTCGGGCGTCGAGCTCGCGGGAGAGCACGATCTGCCCCTCCGTAATGAAGCCCGTCTGATCGGGAACGGGGTTGGTGATGTCGTCGTTCGGCATGGTCAGAATCGGAAGGAACGTTATGCTCCCCTCTTTGCCCCTGATGACGCCCGCGCGCTCGTAAAGCGACGCCAGGTCGCTGTACAGGTAGGACGGATATCCCTTGCGGCTCGGAATCTCGCCTCTGGAGACGGAAAGCTCCCGCAGCGCCTCGCAATAGCTGGTGATGTCCGTGATGATGACCAGCACGTGCATCCCCAGGTCGAAGGCGAGGTACTCCGCCGCCGTCAGAGCGTAGCGCGGCGTGGCGATGCGTTCGATGACGGGATCGTCCGCCAGGTTCAGGAACAGGACGAGGTTCGAGCCGCGGCGCGCCAGGCCGGAGGCGAACGCCGCCGCGTCGTCGTGTTTTATCCCGACGCCGGCGAACACCACCGCGAAGTTCTCGGCCCTGAGAAGCCGAGCCTGAGAGGCGATCTGAATCGCAAGCCGGTTGTGCGGCAGGCCGTTGCCGGAAAAGACGGGCAGCTTCTGCCCGCGGATCAGCGTCGTCAGGACGTCGATGGTCGAAAAACCCGTGTTGATGAAGTCGCGCGGATAAACCCTCGCCATGGGGTTTATAGGCGAACCGTTGATGTTGCGCCTGACGTCGCCGTAAACGGGACCGCTTCCATCGAGCGGACGCCCCAGCCCGTCGAAGGTCCTGCCCAGTATGGAGGGCGCAAGGGCAATCTCCAGAGGATGCCCGGTAAAACGCACCCGCGACGTCGCGGGAACAAGTCCCTCCGTTCCGGCGAAAACCTGCACCATAACGGCGTCCCGGCTGACCATGACGGCGCGCCCCGTCCGGACGTCGCCGTCCTCCGTCAGCACCTCCACGACCTCGTCGTATCCAACTCCTTCGATGCCCTTCAGCATCACGATGGGCCCGCTGATTTTCTCTATTCCGGTGTATTCCGTGAGGGCCATCTCTTCACTCTCCCTCCTGGGCCAGGCGTTCCCTGCCGATAACTTCGAGGCGCTCCTTCAGACGCTTCGCCAGATCGTCGAAGGCCGCTTTGTCGTCGGCCGCAAATTCACGAACGTGCGTCAGCTCGACGAGCTCCTTCATCTTCCGAATGAGAGACAATGGACAGCCCTCGGCGATCAGCGCCTTCGCCTGCCTGTGAAAATCCAGTATCATCCTCATGATCCGGACCCCCTTTTCAGGCGGGCAGAAGGAATCGTCGCTGAACGAGTTCTGCTGCAGGTACGCGTTTTTCAGCAGCTGCGCCGTCAGCGCGATCAGGCGCTGACCGTCGGGCAGAACGTCCTCCCCCATCAGGCGAATCGTCTGCTGCACGCCGTCGTCCTCGGCCAGAATCGCGCGCGTCTCGTCGCGCAGCGCGCCCCACTCCGGGTCCACGTTCCGGTGGTACCACTCCTTCACCTCGTCCGCGTACTCGCTGTAGGAGTCCATCCAGCTGATCGCCGGGAAGTGCCGCGCGTGCGCCAGCGAGGCGTCGAGCGCCCAGAAACACCGGATAAACCGCCTCGTCTGACGGGTGACCGGCTCGGTGAAGTCGCCGCCCGCCGGGGACACCGCCCCGATGACGGAAATGCTGGCCGTCCTGTCGCCAAACGTGCGCACCTTCCCCGCCCGCTCGTAAAATTCGGCCAGCCGCGTCGCCAGGTAGGCCGGAAAACCCTCCTCCGCCGGAATTTCGCCGAGACGCCCGGAAAGCTCGCGAAGGGCCTCCGCCCACCGACTGGTGGAGTCGGCCATCATCGCGACGTCGTAGCCCATGTCGCGGTAGTACTCCGCGATCGTAATGCCCGTGTAAATGCTCGCCTCGCGCGCGGCCACCGGCATGTTCGAGGTGTTCGCTATCAGAATGGTCCGATGCATCAGCGGTTTTTTGGAGTACGGGTCCTCGAGCGACGGAAATTCCTCGAGCACCTGCGTCATCTCGTTGCCGCGTTCGCCGCAGCCTATGTAAACCACGACCTTCGCGTCGCTCCACTTCGCGAGCTGGTGCTGCGTCACGGTCTTGCCCGTCCCAAACCCCCCGGGGATCGCGGCCGCGCCCCCCCTGGAGATGGGAAACAGACCGTCGATGACGCGTTGTCCCGTAATCAGAGGCTCGTCGGGCAGCAGGCGCTCTTTGTAGGGGCGAGGCCTGCGAACCGGCCAGTAGTGAAACATAAACACCGGGACGACGACGCCGTCCCCGCGTTTGACGCGCGCCACAACATCGGACGTCCTGTAAAACCCGGGCGGCACGATGAACTCGATCTCGCCCTCCAGCCCCAGCGGGACAGAAACGCGATTTTCGACCAGGTCGGTTTCCTTAACCGCGGCGATCGCCATGCCGCCGCTGACGGTGTCCCCGACCTTGCAGACGGGCGTCACCTCCCACAGGTGGTCCATCGCGATGGGGTCGAGCGTCGTTCCCCGGCCAAGGAAAGCGCCCTCCTTTTCCAGCAGACGGTCCAGCGGACGCCCGATTCCATCGATGATGTGCCCGATCAGGCCGGGCCCGAGGCACACGGACAGCGGGCGTCCAAGGCCCACGACGGGCTCGCCCGCTTTGAGGCCGGTCGTTTCCTCGTAAACCTGAATGACGCCGTCGTCCCCGCTCATCTGAAGAATTTCGCCCGTCAGCTTCAGGTCGCCCACCTGCACAAGTTCGCGCATGGCAAAGGAAGAAAGCCCCGTGGCGCTGACGACGGGGCCGTTGACCATCGTTATTTTCCCGAGTTTCCGGTTATCGACTTCGTTATCGCCAATCCTTTTGGTCATGTCTGTCTACCGCCTTATACAAACTACCGCCTTATACAAAGGACCCGAGGCCCTAAAGCTCGGCCAGCACGGCCCTGGCCACATCGTCCGCCATTTCCTCGACTTTGGATTTCCAGTCGGCCGCTATCCGCCACCTGCCCTCTTCCGAGTACAGAAACACGCCTCCCGAAATTGCGGCAGGCGTCGGGTCGAACACGACCTCGATGTCCGAAAAGGACGCGTTCACTGCCGCCGCCACGGCCGGACCGTGGGAGGCGTCTTCCGCGCAAAGACGCATTTTGACCTTTTCCCCCCGGGGAACGCCGGAACACGCCTCGATGGCCATCCCCGTCAGGATCGTCCCGTAATCCGGACGCCCGGAAAGGGCGGCCAGCGCGCTCTGGAAACGCGCCAGCGCCTTCAGGACCAGCTCGTTTTGCAGGTGCAGACGGTCTCTGTCCCGCGCCGACTCCGCCTCGGCCATCTGACGCGCCGTCATCTCCCGCGCCCGCTTTTCGGCGTCGGCCTTTATACCCCTCACCATCGTATCGAGCTGTGCGGAATGCGCCTCGAACCACCTGCCCGACTCGGCTCCGGCCTCTCTCAATATTCGCCCCCGCTCCAGATCGCCCCTGTGCAGGATCATGGACTGAAGCTCCGCGAGCTTCTTTTTTTCGTCGTAAACGACGCTCCCGGGTTCAATTTTTTCCTTTTTCATCATTTTTTCATCATTCCAGCCTTACCCCTATCGCCTCACGGATGTACCGGGAAAGAAAGTCCGCGCCGCGCCGCGTGCCGTGCCGGTCGGGAATCTCGACCAGAAGCGGCAGAGAACCCTCCGAACGCATCGCCCTGACGCGCTCCGGCACGGTCTCGGCCGCCTTCTCGGTCATGAGCAGAATGCCCAGGTCCTTCATCGCGAGGGCCTCGTTCAGCGCCTTCGTCGTTTCCGCCGGCCCATGCGCCACAACTCCGGTGATTCCCGCCAGCTTCAGCAGAACCAGCGTGTCATGATTGTCGCTGATCAGGTATCCCCTCATGCGCTAAATTCTGCCCAGAATAAACAGGGAAATTACGAGACCGTAGATGGCGATGCCCTCGGCAAGGCCGATATAAATCAGCGTCGTCCCGAAAAATGAGGGCTTCTCTCCCACAACCCCCAAAGCCGCCGCTCCGACAAAGGCGACGCCGATACCCGCCCCGACGCAGGCCAGACCGGTCGACAGCGCGGCCCCGATAAACCCCAGCCCGGCCGCGCTGCTCAGAGGCGCAGCGTCCCCCGACGTCTCGGCCGCCAGGGCGACCGTCGACGAAAGCACCAATACGACAAAGGAAAGCAGCATCGCTGCCCCCAGAGCCGACTTCGGGTTGCGGAATCTGTAACCGCTTCTTCTAACCCAATATCCTGTGCCGATCGTCACGGACACAGCACCGCATAATAGCGTCAAAGCCCACATTCAACCTTTCTCCCTTCACGGACCGAACTCCTCCAAATCCTTCAGGGGCCCCGCCCCTGAAACCCCGCTCAGGGGCCTCCAGGCCCCTGAGAACCCCGTTTGTTAGAAAACTTTATGTCTATTAAGTGGCCTCAGGTCGGGAGGGTGCTTCACCGGAACGGAGAGCCGCCACCCTCTTTATTATTTTACTTAGAATCAGCGGCAAACGGGTTCGGGTCGCAGTGGAGGGGAAGTACCCTCCCGACCTTTGCCTGAAGCCACTGTATAGTCATGAAAAATTTTAGCGGACTTCACTTCTTACGCCGCTTCTGTCCTTCTGCCACAAAACCGGCAGAAACTCCCGGCCGCCGCCGCGGTAGAACTTTCCAAAGAACTCGTAATATTCGAGGCGCAGCGTCTGGATGAAAACGATCAGACCCTCCAGTCCCACGATGAGCAGCTGCCCGAACAACAGGACGAGCGCGTGACCGATGCGCCCGCCGGGAACGTCCTCCACCATTTGAGCCAGCATGAACACCGCCCCGCTGAGACCCACGTGGTTCAGGGCAAAGGCCGCCAGACGCACAAAAGAAGCCGTATTGCTGACGAAGTTCAGCATCGCGTGAAAGATCGAAAAAACGTGCACCACACCGCCCTCGTCGATGCCGTCGCCCTGGAAGAAATATTTGGCGAGACCGTTGCCGAAAATCATGACCAGAAACAACAGCGTCATGACGGCGGCAAATACGCCCGCGCCGAACGGCATCTCCGCGCCCGCCGCGATCCAGGCCACCGCAAGCCAGTAGAACAAAAGGCCGCTGAAACCCTCAGGGCCGAAAAGAACCTCCCCCCACTCGCCTCTGTGGGCGGCATTCTGTATGCGAAAACAGATTCCGAGGGTCAGAAAGAAAATCCCCACCCCGATGGAAATGGGCAAAAGCGTGTTCACGTCCTTCATCGGCGAGAGCCATATCGGCTCGATGAGCTCCTCGCTGCCGAAAACACTGCCATAAAGAAAGCCGAAGAAAATGGACGATCCCCCAGCAAGCCTCAGAACGGAGGCGATGGAGTGTCCCATCATCCCCTTCTTCTCCATGAACCACGTCCCCAGCGCGAGGAGAATCCCGTGCCCCACGTCGCCGAACATGAAACCGAAAAACAGGCAAAAGCTGAGGGCCACCACAAACGTGGGATCCAGTTCGCTGTAGGAAGGAAGGCTGTAAAGACGAACGATCTCCTGAAAGCGCCGAATCAGGGGCAGGTTGGACAACAGGGTCGGAAGCTCGTTGCCCGCCTCCTCCAGAGCGTCGCCCTGCTCCGCCATGATCAGCGTCCGCGGCACCTCCTGCGTCGTCATTCGCAGCACGGCGTCGTAACTGTCCCGCGGAAGCCACCCCGACAGAACCATCACGTCGGGCAACTCTCCTCTTTTCTGCGCGAGGGCGTAAATGCGCTGTTTCGCGTACACCACGGCGTACAGGCGCTCCAGAGCAGGACGATTTTCCGAGATATATCGAGCCGGCATCTCCCTGCGGTTCTTCGCCTCCGCCTCCAGATCCTCGATGTGATAACGCACCGCGTCCGGGTTGTCGTATTGCAGCGCGTCCTCCGGCCGAAACGGAATGACGCGCATGTGGACCGAGGAGAATATCTTCTCCATATCCCCGTGAAAATCCACCCCGTAAAAGACGACTGCCGTCACGCGCCCCTCTTCCTCGATCAGAGGCATCGCCAGAAACGGCGACGCGGGAGACGTCTCCTGCAGACGCCGCCAGTTGTCGCGCGTCAGAGACCCCATCGCGAAACGGCCATACGGGACGTCCGCCAGACTGCTTATGTTGCGCCCCGTTTCGCGCACGGCGTCGCCGAACTCGAGAGCCGCCCGCCATACCTCGCGCTCGTTCTCGATCGCCTCCAGCTCGGCCTTCCACGTCGCCATGGCGTCCACGATCCGGCCGACCTTCGCCTCCAGAACGGAGAAAAGCGGCTCCGGATCCTCCTTTTCCGGTTGTGTTCGAGGCACAGTCTGAATTTGAGGCGAAATCTGTTTCTGAGGCAGGACCCGTTTTCGGGGCAGAGGCTCCCCCGCCCTGATCCAGAGGGTTTCCAGCCTGTCGAGCAGCGCATCGTAACGATTGCCGCGAAAGGTCTGCACGCGACCCGGCATCGGATGCCCTCCCATCATAACTTCCGGGGACATCGGCTCGAAGTTTTCCGTCTCCAGAAGGTGAAACGCCACGCGTTCGATTTCCTCCGCCGGACCTACGAACGAAACGCCCACCATTCCAACGACCGCCATGATTTATCCACCACTTTTCGTGTTTATAGCGCTTTTTGTGCCATGCGCAACGTCGTCGGACAGCCTGCGAATCAGCGCCCTTTCCGTCACGCCCCTGTCGAATCCGTAGCGCACGGCCTCGATGACGGCGATGAGGTCGCGAATTTCGAATTCTTTCAGCATCAGATACGCGGCGATGTTCTGAAAGCCCTGAGAGCCGGACATAAAGACGCGGTCCACCGCCATGGAAAGAGCTCTGTATATGTTTTTTTCCACCTGAAGCTCGCGCAGCGCCGCATCTTTCTCCTCGACGTCGAAGACCCGGCCGCAGGGCGTGTCCCTCAGCACGGAGGAAAACGCGGCGGGATCGGCGAACGCAGCCCTCGTCAGCATCTGGAAATCCACGTGGTAACGAACCTTCGTGACCAGCGTCAGCGCTTCCTCGGGGAGCATGTTGAAAAAACGCCGGCCCCGGTAGATCCAGTAAAGGTTCATCAGGTCGACTCTGGTTCCCACGAGCATCTTCATCATGCCGCCCTCGCTGCCGCCCATCGCGCCCGCCGCCGTCGAGAGGCTGTCGAAATAATAACGGTCGAGCGTCATTCCCATGGCGAACGCCATCTTTTGAAAGGCCGCTCCATCCTCCGTCCCGCTCATGTCGTATCCCTCGGGAATGATCTCCATCAGGGCCGCCCGGAGGGACTCCTTTTTCACCGAGCCCAGAATATCCCGCCACGCGGCCCCCGCAAAAAGCTTCTCCCTGTCGACGAGGGTCAGGTGAAAATCCGCCAGGTCGAACAGCCTCGTGATGTCGGCATGTTCCAGCTCTCCGGTCTTCATCTGAAGGCGGAAATGATTCTTGAACAGCTCGATGTCGAAGTTCTCCAGCCACAGGTTCAGAAGCTTCCTGTCGTCCGGCCCCATGTAATGACGGAAGGCCAGGCCCTCCTCCAGAATGGCCGCGTCCAGAAGAAATTCGAGTTCCGCGCGATGCATCGTCTCCAGGGAAAAATTCTTCAGGACGGAGGCGTAGGAGGTCTTTTTCAGCTCGACGGCAATATCGCCGACCGTCGGCTGCTCCAGCAGGCGTCTGTAGTCCTCGTCCCGAAGAAGCGTCGCCCTGCGAGCCCTCGCCTTTGCGGTTTCCGCAACACGACCGCCGCCGCCGCCCATCAGAGCCGGCCCTGCGTGGCGTATCGGGCGGCGACCTCTTCCGCCAGCCGGGCGATCAGATCGGGCGTCTTTTCCTCGAAAAGCGCCTGCATCTTTTCGCGTCCTTTCCGGGCCAGCTCGGCGATGTGCAGCGCGTCCATCTCCGCGGCCTGTCGCGCGGACTCCACCTGGATGCGAGCCTCCTCGCGCGCGGCGACAAGGCGCACCTCCTGCTCCTGAACGAATTTTTCATGCGTTTTGCGGATAATCTCTCTGGCTTCCTGTTCGGCCGCGTTTTTCATCTCCAGAGCCTCGTCTTCGGCCTTCAAAAGAACCCCGAGAACCTCCGGCAGTTTCATGTCATCATCCTCCTGCAAAGACTTGAGTTATCGCAAAGGGACGTCCATATCGAACGCTCGCCCTGTTATATTCCTGCCGTATCGCCTGCCGGGAAATTCGACGAGGAAAGTTTGATGCGGGTCAGGTCTTCGCGCTCGTTTTCGTCGAGCGCCGCGGTAATCAGCCTGATCTGCCGCTCGCTGCGCGGAATGAAGACCTTTTCCAGCGCGTTGACGCGCCTCAGGGTTTTTCGTATCTGAACGGCAAGCCGATAGACGCTGGTCTCGATCTCAGCCGCCCGGGCAATCAGGGCCACGACCCTTCGGGCGTTGACGTAGGCGTTGTCCAGCGCCGACGAGGACCCCGTCGCCGTCCCCCCCATCGAGTAGGTCGACGCCAGGTTGGGCTCGATTTTATCGACCTCGGGGATGTCGATGCCCATGACGGACCGCAGGCGCACGACAAAACGGTTTTCTTCCGGGACGAGCAGCGCGATCTTCTCGACGCTTTCGATGCCCATGGAAATATTCGCCATCTGCAGGCTGAAATAAGCCTCCCCGAAAATGGCGTGCATACTGCTCTGGATTTCTCTGACCTCCCCGATGCGCCCCATCAGTTCACCCATCAGGATCTTCCTTTTTTGTTCGAGGAGACCATGCCCGCGTCGCGCCAGCCTGAGGGCGGATTGAATGCGGGTCATGCCGCTCCGCGTCGCCGTCACTTTGTCAGTCATATTAAAACTCCTGTCTCAGCGCATCGCGTTCCTGCGTTCTTCAATTCTTTTTTGAATTGCTTCATTTTAACACCTTATAGATTTTAAGACTTAAATTTTAACACTTTATTACAGGAGGGTCGGGTTAAGGAAGAAAATTAACGGAAGAAAATTAACGGGGGTCAGGGGACTGGGAAAAAAATCCCCTGCGGGGTGTGGGGCGGAGCCCCATAGTTTCGCTTAAGTTGTTGTGTCGCTTAAGTTGTTGTTGACGTTGTTTCGGAAATGCCGGATTGAATCAGGCAGGGTCGTTCAGGCCGTTCCCGCAAGCTCCAGCGTCGCGCCCAGCCGGCTCATCAGGGCCTTCCGCAGCAGGGGCTCCGTTTGCAGTTC
>JAISSA010000052.1 GCA_031273365.1 Synergistaceae bacterium | reverse complement strand
CGAATCAGGTCTGCTTTGCCGCCCTCCGCGGCGACGTTGCAGAGGCTGTAGCCGCTTTGCACGTCAATGACCTTCAGCACGGCGACGTTGAGCTTCTCCCTTTCGATAAAGGTCCCATCAATGTCGAAAATTTTCTCGCCTTCACTGTAGACCAGGTAGGTGTCGCCCACCTTGACGCCCGATGTCAAACCGAGGTTGATTTGGATATTTCGCCCGCGGGAGTTGAGAACATATGAATATTCCCCGCCCAGCTCCTCCCGGATCCTGTGCCCCAAACGGCTGACGGCGGCTACGATGGCGCGCTGCTCGAGCCCGCCGAATTGGCCCTGCCCGAACCCCCAGCCAGGCAAGTTTATCTCGAAGCCAGACTGGGAGGACTTTCCGCTTTCCGACAGGGCCAAAACGAGCTCGGAGGTCGTCACGTTGACGATCCGCATGTCGATGGTCGCCGTCGCTTCGTTTGTTCCCAGGGCACTACTTCTGCCGCCGAGAGGGACACGGACCCCGGAGACCGTTTGGTTGAGTTCCGTCACCGACCCGAGCAGCATGTACTGGCACCCCGCGAGACGCCCGACTTTGACCGCCAGGCTCGTGTCGACCAGCCCGGACAGGTTGAGTTTATGTTCCTTGCCGATCACGTCGAGCCGCTCGCGCTCGATAACCGCGATGCTTTTCGAGTTGGCGAGGACGCGGGTGAAGACGTCCGTGATGATTTCAGCCTGTTGATCTGAGACGCCGGGGGTTTTGCTGGTGAACCGCACCACGCCGAGGGTGACATAATCCGCCGCCCCGGCGGTCCCCACCGCCACGAAACAGTACAGCAACGCAGCCACAAAACTTACTTTCATTATTTTTCCTGTCTTCATCGTACAATCCCTCCTGTCGTACCAAATTCTGTCATTCCCAGCCGTACTCTTTCATCGTCGTGACGTGCCGCGCCACCGCATCGCGCGTGGCGGTGGCCAGAATGCCTCCGTAAGAGGCCGTCGCAAACCCGCCGAACCGCGTCACAATCCCGGCAGCCTCGCGCGTCGCCCTGCCCTGTTCCGCCGCGGCGTAGACGACCTCGCTCGTCGTGTTGTCGATAACGCGGATATCGAGCGTCACGTAGGCCGTCTTCGCGGCCGCCCCTCCCGCGATGCCGGGGATGGCGACGACGCCCCCTCCGGCGCGGTAGTGGTAGACCGTCACGGCCCCGGTCAGCGTGTACTGCGCGCCCCTGATTTTGCCAAATTCCGGCGCGGTCGACGAGTCCACCAGGCCTGACTGCCCAAGGAAGATCTCATCGGTCACGACATCGAGCCGTTCACGTTCCATCAGGGCGAAAAGCCCGGCATTGTAAAGCTCCGTCGTCATCATTTCCGTGATGGCCGACGCCGGAACCTGTTCAGGCGTTTTATTCTCGAACGCCCGTATCGCCAGCCGAGGTTTTGCCGTCGCCTCGCCGGCGAACAAAACGCAAAGCAGCAGAGCCAACACTCCCTGCCTCCGGAATCTTCCCGTGTTTTTCATCATCACACGCTCTCTCCGCCTCACTGCGTCATTCGCTCGACGGCCTCAAAGGCCGCCGCCTCGATCGATTTGTCCCTCGCCTCGTCGTCTGTGTAGCCCACCTGCTTGCTTAAAACCGTGTCGCCGAAAATTTCCCTGCCGCCGGAACTGATCGCTCTCACCGCAAGGGACGCCGTTCCGGTTTGAAGCCCAAACTCGTTCGTTACGGGCCGTCCGGCCGTCACGCTGACCGTGATGGTCGTGCTGACGCCGTACTGCGAGCCGAGCTTCATGATCGCGTCCACGTCTCCCTTCAGAGCCAGGTCCGCCGCCTTGCTGTTGCGAATTCGCGCCAGCTCGTTCTTATCCTTGACCGTGTACCCCTTCGCTTTCAGTTGCTGAATCATGATCGACAGCGTCAATTCCGTGTGCTGCTTTGACGGCCCCCTGACCAGAACGGCAACCGACCCTTTTTTGGGCAGGGGATCGGGCGTGAACCTCGGCGCGTCGGGCCTCACGGGGATTTTACCCCGCTTAGTGGCTGCTTCGGCCATGAAAGCGCACGAAAAAACGAGCAGAACGGCGCAACAAAAGGCCACGGCCGCAAAGGCTCTCGAAACGGGCTTCGTTCCCGTGACACGCGGGCTCTGTGTTGCAAAAAAACGCGAATATAACCTCATCCTTCAACCTTCTTTCATGCGTCCCTTCATGAGGAACACAAAAAAATTTAAAAAGACTGATTAAAGCGGAGCGGAAGCGTTCGCCCCCTGGGGCTCGATTCAGGGAAGGGCAATCAGCCCCTTTTCATCGAACGCCGTGTTTAAAAGCTCGTCGAGCCGCACGTCGAGCTCCAGGAAAAACAGCCCGCCCTCCACGCGCTCCGAGCGGATAGCCTGCGACGGCGCGACAAGCGTCCCGGAGACGGCGCCGGAGGACTTGAAGCGCGGGTCTTTGAGAAGCTTCTGCCGCAGGACAAGAAGGTTGCGGCGGGCATCCGTCAGGGCCGCCCGCCGGGCCAGGAGTCTCCCCTGCGCCGTGTTTTCGGAAATTCGTCCGGTCCCGGAGACGACGACGCGAGACCCCGACACGTTGTTATAAATGACGCCGGAATCCCTCGTTTTTTCGACAATGTTCCTGACGTCAATGTTCCTTACATCAGTGTTCCTTACGTCGCCCCCCGTTTCCTTCGAGACGAGCGGAGACGACGCCGCCCGATCAGGCAGCGCGAAAAAATATAAAAACGTACAAATTCCTGCCAGGGTTATGGCAAAGAGGCACGTCGGGAAAAATCGACGTTTGCTTTTTTGCCGACGCTGACGCCGCGCGACGCCGGCGGGTGCTTTACGCCCATACGCCGGAGAACCGGAATGGAGCCCCTTCGTTCTGCTGCGCATCTTCCGCTACTTCTCGCTTCGGCCTTCGACAACGGCGGAATTGACGTCTTCGATGTCTATGCCGTGGTCGGAGAGCGTCATGGCGATATCCTCCGCCGTCTTGTCGGAAACGATGTCGAGTTCCAGCTTCCTGTCGCGGTATTGCCTCTGATAAACCCCCGTGACGCCGTCGATGCCCTGCAGCGCGTTCTTCAGGTTCGTCGCGTCCCTGAAGGAAATTTCTGCGACCCTGATTTTGACCGTCCGGCCGGGAATGCCCCCGGCGGAGCCGGAAATCATGGCGTAGGCGATCTTGTGCACGATACTCTTCGCGGCGATGGACGCGGCGGGCTGGAGTCCCCTGATGGCTCCATCTTCTTCCGTAAGGGCCTCCTTTTTCTGTTCAACCATCTCTGAACCCAGCATATAGGCGGAGTTAGTCAATACGGATTTCAGTTGAACCGTGCTTCGGACTCCGTATAAAAGCTGCCCATATTTTTTCTGGCTGGTGTAGGATTTGGCGTCGGCTTTGCCGGAAATCAGCACGTCGGCGTTGAACGTCCGCGCAACCTCGCGCAGAAATTCGGGGTCCGACGACTGTCGCGCCGCGTCGAGGTCGATCTCCTTCAAAACGTCCGCCTGGCTCGGGTCCACGAGGAGGTATCCCGCCTTCTCGAAGACCCGCAGTACTTCTCCTTCCGTCGTCGAGAGAAAAACGCGATTGTTGCCGACCCGTTCATCGATGAGGACCATAACCCTCGGGTTTCCGAGGGCGTCGAGGACGACCGGCCCCAGCACGCCGTCAAGGGCGGTGAAGGAGACCTTGCAGAGTGCGGAAATATAGAGTTCCCCGTCCTTCTCCCACTCCCGAAGAACGTCGAAGGTCCTGACGAGCCCCTGGGTCTGGGAAAAAACTTTATCTTTGACGACCTGATAGTTCTGCATCTCCGTGATGCCCTGAACGGTCGCGCCGAGGGCTCTTTCGAGCGCGTCGCGCTGGGCGTTGCGCCTGGCGGCATCCCGCGCGGCGCTTTTCCCCCCGCTCCCGATGGGGGCGGAACCCTCCGCGTCGTCAACGATGTACAGGTCGCCCTCCCGCCTGATCCCGGCCCACAAAGAGCACGGCGACAGGGCGACGACCGTCAGGGCGACGACAAGCGCGAGTACTATTTTCTTTTTCATGTCCATCACCTCACTTGCTGACGATAATGACTTTGCACTCCCGCCGAAAATCGTAGGAGCTGCCTCGTACTTTCGTCGCGTCGTCGTTGGAGATGACGACATCGACGTTGTCGGAGGAGAGTCGTATGGCCCTGACGCTGAGGGGGTTCGAGGCCACGTGAACCTCGCCTTTCGCGTAATTGATGTTGTTGTAGTAGGCACACAGGCCACTTTCAAGGTAATGTTTCTGATCCACGAACTCGATGCCGTAGACCGCCCTGCCGCCCGCGTCGAGGACGTTGAAGGCCATGGCGGGAACTAAGGAGAGGTGGCGGACATCGATAATCAGGCCTGTGAATTTTCCCGCGGTTTTTTTCTCAACCGGGATCTTTTTTTCTTCTTCGACGATGGCGATGTTAACGGGGTTCGGCGGAATGTTCGCGGCCACCACGACCCTCAGCTGAGGCAGGCGCACGCGACCGGAGACGGTGTAGGACTCGCCGTCCCACGTTCCTTCGAGGAGTTCGACGTTCTTAATGATCCCATGCATCTCCTGACGGACCCGGTCGCTTGCCATGAAGTCGTCCATCGTGGTCCGGGCGTCGATCTGGACGCCGCCCATGAACTCCAGAAGGTTACGCTGGAGGTCCACAATGGCCCCCCGCCGCGCGAGAGCCTTGGCCTGAGCCCCTTTCATCCCCGTGGGCGCGACGGCCATCCCCGTCGATTCAATGTAATTTTGCGTCCAGTCCAACAGATTCCTGTCCCGCTGCGTCACCACCGAGCCGGGTTCCTCCGATTCAGCCGCGCGGGCCTCGATCGTCCAGGCCATGCCACACAGGGCGAAAATAAGCAAAACAAGCAAAATAAGCGCCCCCGTCAGAACACCCAAAATACGCTTCATATTAAAACCTCCCTTAAAAACGTATTCGCTTAAATGAACACGGGCTTCAGACCCGTCTCCGGGAAACCTCAAAAAATTCGGAGACTGTTGCCTGTCAGACGCCCGGCAACAACAAAACCGCCTCAGCCCTGAGCAGATGTCAGGGCAAAGCGTGAGCGCACGAGGCTTGAGCGGACACAGGGGAAAAAACAACACGCGTTTTCGTCCAACGCAGAGACAGTCGCGGCGTCGATACAGCGGACCGCGAACGCGAAACCTGAGCCTGGGAGAAGTCTGATTTGTTTTTTTACAGATAAGAATTGCAGAGGCACAACATAAAAGCGCCTCCAGGAAGGAAACTTCAGTGACTGCCTGACTGCCTGACTGCCTGACTGCCTGACTGCCTGACTGCCTGACTGCCTATTATACCTCGTTTTTTAATGAAAGACATCCGTAAAATCAACTATTTCGCCCTCCGCATCCTTAACAAAAGAGCTTTTGCATACTCTATCACAGGAAACTTTTACACGCAAGAGTGAAGAACGTGTGTCATGAGAAGGGCGTCCCGCTGTCGCATTTACCAAAAGAGCAGAGTCGGAGAAACAAAACATGGACCGGCGGCTCTTCGCCACGAAAGCCTGCCGTCCTGAACTTTATTTCTCTGCCTCTGCTCTGGTGAATAGTAAAATCGATCAGTTTCCTATGTCGCCTGTATCGTAATGCCCTCTGCAAGCCGCGATCTCGATGGTTTTTTCGGTCATTCTGAATACCAGGCGGTTCTTCTCGTCTATGCGCAAGCTCCACCATCCGGAAAACTCGCTTTTCAGGGGCTCTGGTTTCCCGATGCCATTGTATCCGTTGCGTTCTACATCCTGAAGCAGCAAATTGATTTTTTTGAGGGTCCTCCTGTCCTGACTCTGCCAATAAAGGTAGTCACTCCAAGCTGTTTCAAACCAAACTTTCTTCATTGCCGAGCTCGATCAATTCGTGTTCCACGCCTTTACCGGCGTTAAGGGCGGCAATCGCTTCTTTCAGGTAGGCCATATTGCTGTCGCTATAAAAAGGATCGACGTTCGTGGTCACCTCAAACGGCAATCGCTGCTCGCGGGTCACTACCCTGGCAAACATATTGATGGCGGTGTTTGTATTCATGCCAACAGCGTGGCAAAATTCATCGAGCTGTTTTTTGAGCCCGGCGTCCATTCGGATGCTGAAAGTCGTTGTCGTACCAGGCATACTGCCATACCCCCCTTTTAACAAGTCATTACCTGTTATTGAATCGAAACAGAACATGGACCGGCGGCTCTTCGTCACGAAAGCCTGCTGTCCTGAACTTTATTTCTCTGCCTCTGCTCTGCTGCAGGTATTGATTACTGCCAGAATATACTGGTCACATCTACAAAAGAATCGTTTTCTTTTTTATAGAAACGCTGGTTGGTGGATGGGCTGGTCAATGGTCCCTGTGCCGCGATATACGGACCACGCTTGACAAAGTCGAAACACCTCATCCAGGGTTCCGGTTCGCCGGCACGGCCCGAATACAGACACGTTTTCAGGCCCAGTGCTCTGGCATAGCGGCACATGGCGACAAATTCGACCTGATTCGCTTCATCCCTGCTCTCGCCCAAAAAACAGACACAGGTAACAGTATGATAGAGATGAAGCAGTTTTTCAAAACACTCTTGCAGCACGTCGCCCTCTTCAGCCTGCAACCAGGGGGATTGGCAATTTTCGCAGGCGTTCGGGCAACCCGCGATGTGGATAACCAGACTGTATTCCATCGGCACCTCTTTATATGAGGCTACAGCTTCGGTGAACAGCAGCATGTTTTGCCCTCCAGACACTGCCCGGCCAGGTGCGAATTATTTATCCTCCCCGATTCCTTCACAAAAGATGACGGGCTTCGCTTTCATTATTATACCAGCACCGGCAGGGCTCCATCCGGCGCTGGCATCCGCTTTGACGTCATCTGTGCTTCGAGGTCAAAAGCAATTTAAAACCGTGGGGCTCTGCCCCACACCCCGCAGGGGACGAGTCCCCTGACCCCGTTAATTTTTCTCTTCTCTGTATTATCTGAAGATCGCCAGGTTCGCCTGCAACACCCCTGGCGCAAGAACGTCGCTCAGCGCTTTATCGTAGTGTTCGCGCTCCAATCCGGGAATCAGTTTCTCGGCGGCAATTTTTCCCAGCAGCGCGACGTTCTGCATACGAACGTCCGGAAGTTCCCTGCGGACGACGTGGCATTTTACCTC
>JAISSA010000005.1 GCA_031273365.1 Synergistaceae bacterium | reverse complement strand
GGAATCTTTCTTCGAGCTTTGCGAGATCCAGCTTTAACTTCGGGCTGTATGGCCTGAAGATATACTATGCGGAAGTATTTGGTAGCTATTGCCAAGTATAAGTACGCTAAAAGGATCGGGACAGTTCTGGGGTTTTTCGATGACGTGGCGGAGTCCGTCCGCCGGATGCCGGATTCGGCGGTGGAGCGTCTGGTGCTGGGGTGGCACGCGAGCAGCCTCGTCGCGTCCGACGGACGATGGGGCATCGGATTCGTTCCCGCCTCCCTGAAGGAACCTCACACCGCGCGCGCCGTGCACACGAACGGCCTGCTCGACGGGTCGCTGCTGCAACTGGCCGAGCTTTTCGTCTCCCCCTTCCCTCAGGAGTTTGCCGCCGCGACGGCGGCCTGCGCCGCGCTGTTTCCCTTTCCCGACGGGGGCTTCCGGATGGACTCCATCATGCCCTGCGCGCGGGGCGACCGCGTGGCCGTGCTGGGCTACGAACGCGATCTGATCCCCCTCATGCGGGACTGGGGCTGGAGGCTGGCCGTATTCGACGACTTCCGCCACGGACCGGACTGCTTTCCCCAGAAGGACTTCGTGGACGGCGTCAGAGGCGCCGAGTGGGTGTGGCTGACGCCGGACGCCATACGGGACCGATGGCTGATCTCGACGGCGGACGCCCTGCGCGAAAAGAAGGGTTGCTTCATTCAGGGACCGGGCCTGCCCTGCCTGCCGGGGGCCTTTGCGTCCCTCGGGGTCACCCGGCTCGTTATCCCAAGGGCGACGGACGACGGAGAGGGGGTCCGCGCGCATATCGCCGCGGGAGGGACCCTGTGGCTCCTCCCGGACCTGGAATGGAGGGTCCACCTCGCGCAGGCGTAAACGCCCCTTATTCGTTAACCGGTCAGCACTCGCCACTGTTTACGACGCCCACTCGTCCGATTTCCCCGGGAAAAGCGCCTTTAACCCAAATATTCAAGACTTATCCACAGATTTATCCACTTATCCACAACGCACACCGGCAATTTAGTCCTCAGGAACTGTATATTGGCCTTCAGGCACTGTATAATTGACCGTCTGTCGGTATCCGTTCAGGCCCCGCGCATTCCTCTTCGCCATAACAGGCGACCGGCGCGGCTCCGGAGGTTGCGGGGGCGGGCGCGTCCCCCGAGCCTGAACGCTTATAGCTTATATTTGTCGTGTTCTGTACGTGATGTTTGCAAATTGATGTTTGCGAATTTTTGTAAATTCCAGAGTCAGGAAGCCCCGATGCAGGAGCGGGCATGAATCGGGGTTGTCTGGAGGGTTGAAGCTGGTTTGGTGAAAAAATTTTTGTTGCGCTTTTGCGTCTTTATAGTGACGTTACTGTGCATTGTCGCCGCCTGGATGGTCTGGGGACCGATGGGGTCTCTGGTGGCGGAACCCCTTGTCCGGCGATACGGCGCGGAGAGCGTCCCCGCCCTGCAGGTGGCGGGCGTGGAGGGGAATCTCTGGTCGGGAATCACCCTCGGCGGCGTCAGGCTCGTCTCGGGAGACAGCGTGCTTCTGAGGGCGGACCGCGTCATGATCCGCCCCTCGTGGCAGGACCTGACGCACGGGGTTCTCTGGCTTTCGGACCTGGAGATCGGTGGCGTGCGCGCGAACGTGGAGGACCTGAGCACGCTGGCCGCCCGCTACGGCGGTGGCGGCGACCCAAAGACGGAGGGACTCAGGCCGCTTCGCGTCCTGCTGAAAGACATCACGTTCGACACCCCCCTGTACTCTGTCAGCCTGAACGAAGGGCTGCTGACGCAGGACGGGACGGTGCAGCTCTCCGCCGACATGGGGGGCCTGCCCGTCCGGATCGACGGACGCCTTTCGTTCTCTCCCCTCGAGGCGCTTTCCGCGGACGTCCGGATCGGAAGCGGCCGGGGCTCTCTGGAGGGAAGGCTGATGGCGCCCTTCGACGTCAGAGGACAATTTCGGTCCCTGAAGCTGAGCGAGCTTCTGTCCGTGCTTTCCAGCGTTTACAAGATCGACGGAGAGGGCGACTTCGACGGGTCCTTCACCCTGCAGGGGGCGGGAGAAGCCCTGAAGGCCTGGGGCAGGGTCGGCCTGACTCGGGGAAAAATCGCGGGAATTCCCGTAAGCGCCTCGATCCCGTGGGGCTATAAGGAAGGGAACCTGGTGATATCGCAGGCAAAGCTGGAAAGCCTGTCGGCCGACATCGAGCTCAGGGCCTCCGCCGACCTGCGCCCCGTCCCCCTGACCGATCGGCTCCTGGTCCGGGGCTCGGCAAAAAACGTCCTCCTGAAAAATTTGGACGAGGCGCTTTCCCTGAACATGAAGCTCAGCGGCGCGGGCGGGATGGTGGACTTCTGGGCCTCCGCCGATCAGACGGGCAACACGGCGGGCAAGGTTTTCGTGCGCCTGCCCGACCTGAAGGCGAACGGCATACAGATCGTGAAGGGGCTGCGCGTCGAGGCCCTCATGTCTCCGGCCCGTAGCCTGACGGTGAACGGCGTCGGGGAGGTCTTCGGGGCGAAGCTGACGGCCTCGGGCGAGGGCGGCCTGCGTCCGGCGATGCTCTTTTCCGTCGACGGAATGGACGCCGCCCGCATCGCGGCGACCTTCCCCGCTCTGGCCCCCCTGACCCCCGCCGGAACGCTTTCCCTGAGCGTCCGGGTCGATGAACGCCTCGCGGCCCGTGGCGAGCTGCGGTCCGCGAAACTCGTTCTCGGCGGCGTCCGCATCGACGACCTGGCGGCCTCCGCCCGTTACGAAGCAGACCGCGTCGTGCTGGAGGACCTGAAGGGCAAAATCGGGAAAGCGCCCCTCGGTCTGTCGGGCGTCGTCGATCTGAAAGAAGAAACGCTTCAGTTCGACGGCCTTCTCAGGGGGCTCAGCCCAGCCTCCGTTGCGGCCCTGGAGGGGCAGGTCACGGGCCCCTGCGACGTAAGCCTGACCGTGGAGGGGACGATGCGTTCGCCGCGCGTGACGGTCGCGGTCGCCGGCGAGAACAACCGGATTGGGGATATCCCGATCAGAGGGCTGAGGCTGTCGGGGACCTACGCGGACGACAGGGTGAGCATCCCCGAGACGGTGCTGGCGCTGCCGGGCGGGACCGTCTCGTTTCACGGCGCTGTCGACCTGCCGAAGGGCGCGGAACCCGTACTGGACCTCTCGGCTGGGGCGGTCGCCCTCGACCTCGACAAAATCGTCCCCGACTCCACGGAGCTCTCCCTGACGGGACGCGTCGGCGGAACCCTGAAACTCCGGGGTCCGATCAGCGACATGGCTCTGGAGGCCCTTGTCGAATCGGACAAAATCACGGTGGCCTCCATGGACGTGCGCGATCTTCGCCTCGATTTCTCGGGAACGACCCGCAACGTCGAGGTCCGCGCCGTTCGGTTCAAACTGGACGACGGCAGCCTGGAGGGAAAGGGAAACCTGACGTTCGGGCGTCGTGGCGGGCTGAACGTGGACATGAAGGTGCAGGGACTGGAGCTTCGTGCCCTCCTCGCGCGGTTCGGGGTCGACGCCGGCATGGGCGGTTACCTCGACGGCACCCTGTCGCTGAAGGGGACGCACAGACGGCCGGAGCTGACGCTCAGGGTCACGGCGCCCCTTACCGTGAAGGAGACCCTGGTGGACCACCTGTCGATCACGGTGACTTCCCCCAAAAGAGGCAGGCTCGAGCTCGACGCCGCCGGGCGGATGGGGGAGTTGCAGGTGAACCTCGGGGGGTATCTCCAGCGGGGCAAAGAGGGCTGGAGCTACTCCGTCGAAAGCGGCCCGCTGGACATCGACCTGCTGGCGGCGGCTCGGATGCCCTCCATGAAGGGAAAGTACTCGGGAGACCTGCGGGTGAACGTCTCGGGAAACCTCGGCCGCAGGCGAAACCGAAACAGCGGTCCGAGGCCGGTCGACATCTCGGTGTCGATGCCGTCTTTCTCGACCGCCGGGATAACGGTGCAGGATATCTTCCTGCCGATTCGCCTTCTGGGGGATCAGGTGGCCCTGCGCGACGGGACCGCCAGGCTTTTTGACGGAAAGGTAAGCCTCAGCGCCGACGTGTCCCTGCCGAACCAGCACTGGAGGGCGGCGGTGAAGGTCGCGGGGCTGGACATCGGAAAAGCGA
This sequence comes from Synergistaceae bacterium, assembly GCA_031273365.1. Classification (GTDB taxonomy): domain Bacteria; phylum Synergistota; class Synergistia; order Synergistales; family Aminobacteriaceae; genus JAISSA01. The sequence continues at coordinate 12,341 of JAISSA010000005.1, read as the reverse complement.
CGGAATCCTTCATGAGCGGAGGCGCGATCGTCGGCAGCGCCGATATCGGCGTCAGCGCCAACGGGAATTACGGGACGCTGATGATGACCTTCGCCAAAGGAGACTTCAGGTCGGGCAGCGGCTATCTGCATAAATTCGGCGCACTCAAAGCCGTAACGAAGGATGGCCGCCTGCCGTTCGCGGAGATTCGAGGAACGTTTTTCTGGGACGGCAGGGATCTGTGGCTGAACCCCGGAACGCAGGTCACGGCCCCCCCCGGAGCCCCTCTGTACAGGCATTTCGCGATCAACGGCTCCCTCGGAGTCCCCGGCAACGGACTGGGCCTGATGTGCCAGGGACGATTCGACATTCAGGCGCTCAACACGATCCTGGAAGCCCTGCATGGCCTCTTTCAGCTGATGACGGGGACCCTCTCGGGCGGCGGGTCGATCGGCTCCTCCCTGCTGCGCGGCGTGCTGGCGAAGGCCGTGGGCTACACCGAACACGATTTTCAGGACGTCACGTTCCAGTTGAAGGGGAACTGGCAGGAACTTCAGCTGCTGAATCTTCAAATCAGCAAATCTCTGGAAAGTTACCTGACCATCATCAACGACGAAACGGAAGAGAAGGAGAAGGAGACGGAGCGCAGGTTCCGGCTCCACATTCGGATCCCCACCGGCCCCGGCGGGGTGGAAGACAGCGAAGACGCCATGAACCAGTTCAAAAAACAGCTTCTCGATAACCTCCTGAACCAGTTTTGAGCACCTGAAGCGTAAAATGCGCCTTTTATCCCTGTTGAAGCCTGGGCGACAGGGATATTATTTTCAGTGAGCCTGCCGGGACGCCGGGGCTCTGCCCCTGACCCCGCTCAAGGGCCGTGGGCCCTTGAGAATCCCATTTGACCGGGGCTTTCTGAACAGTGGTTTTGATTTTTCTGATATTCAATCGCACAGATATTTGTATTAATTTGTATTAATTATGGAGGTTTCTCATGAGTCCGGAATTGTCCCGGCCCAGACTCGAAGTGACGATCATCATTCCCGCTTTTAACGAAGCAGAGAGCCTCCCGGGGCTCTTCAAACGCCTGTTTCCCGTGCTGGAGGGACTGGGGCGCTCCTGCGAGGCGATCTTCATCAACGACGGCAGCCGCGACGCGACGCTGCCTCTTCTGCTGCGGGCGCAAAAGCGCTATCCCGGGCTGGTGAAGGTCGTCGACTTCAACGGCAACTTCGGGCAGCACATGGCGATCCTTGCGGGCTTCGACCTCGCGCGCGGGGACGTCGTGATCACCCTCGACGCCGACCTGCAAAACCCGCCCGAGGAAATTCCCCGCATCGTGGAGTGCATCGACCGGGGACACGACGTCGTGGGGACGATCCGCAGAAACCGGCGCGACAGCTGGTTCCGCCGGGCGGCCTCCCGTGTCGTCAATCGACTGACCAACAGGATCACGGGGTTGTCGCTGCATGATTATGGCTGTATGCTGCGGGGGTATCGACGCGACGTCATCGACATCATCAACGAATCGGCGGAGACCACGACGTTTATCCCGGCGCTGGCGCAGAAGTTTGCGCTCAATCCCGTCGAAATCGACGTCGAACACAGCGAGCGGGAGCGGGGAATCTCCAAATACAGCCTTTTCCGGCTGATTCGCCTGAACTTCGACCTGATGACGGGGTTCTCCCTCGCGCCCCTGCAGGCGGTGACGATGATGGGGCTGCTGATCTCCCTGCTGAGTTTCTTTTTTGCGGTGTTCATGTTTGCCCGCCGGCTGATCGTCGGCCCGGAGGCCGAGGGAATGTTCACCCTGACGGCCATTCTTTTCCTGCTGATGGGCGTGACGATCTCCTGCATCGGAATCGAGGGCGAGTACGTGGGGCGCATCTATCAGGAGGTCCGCGGACGGCCCCGTTACGTGATCCGAAGAATTTACGAAAAAGGAGATGGAGAAAAGTGAACGCAGGGAGGGCCGTCGTTTTTGCCTACAGCTCCATCGGGTGCGAGTGCCTCGCGGAGCTGCTGGAAAGCGGGGTCGAGGTCGGGCTGGTCTTCACCCACGAGGACGACCCGAACGAGGAAAAGTGGTTCGCATCCCTTCGCGAAGCGGCGGAAAGCAGGGGGCTTCCCGTCCGTACCCCGCCCCGTCCGGGCGACGACGACGTGAGGGTGATTCGGGACCTCGCTCCCGACCTGATCTTCTCCTTTTCGTACCGCCGGATCATTCCCGAGTCGATCCTGACGCTCGCGCGGCTGGGGGCGTTCAACATCCACGGGGCGCTCCTGCCCCGGTATCGCGGAAGGGCCTGCGTCAACCATGCCGTGCTGAACGGAGAAACGGAAACGGGGGTGACGCTGCACCACATGACGGCGCGCGTCGACGAGGGGCGAATCGTCGACCGGGAGGCGGTTCCGATCGGCCCCGACGACACCGCGCACGACGTGTTCAAAAAGCTGATCCCCGCCTCGCGGAAAATGCTGCATCGAAGCCTGCCCGCCATTTTGAGAGGCGAGGCGTACGGAGTGGAACAGGACGAGTCGCAGGCCACGTACTTCGGCCGGCGGCGTCCGGAAGACGGACTGATCGACTGGTCGAAAGGAGCGGGGGAGATTTATAACCTCGTGAGAGCAGTGACGCACCCGTTCCCCGGCGCTTTTTCGTTTTTGAACGGCAGAAAACTGTTCATCTGGAGCGCGCGCCCACATCCCGGGGAGGAGTGCACGACGCCCGGCGTTGTGGTATCCTCTTGTCCCCTGAAGGCGAGTACGGGCAGAGGTTTTTTGCAGATCCTGAGAGCACAGTGGAGCGCTGAAGCGGTGGATCGAAAAGAAGTGAGTAAAGAAGTGAGTAAAGAAGTGAATGGAGAAGAACTGCGGCTTCCCGCCGGCACGAAATTTGTGAATAACGAGGGGCATGAAGACTGATGGATTGTGAGCTGGCTGTTAAGATTGACGTCGATACCCTGAAGGGATACCTCGAAGGAGTTCCCTGCCTTCTGAATACGCTCGGTGAACGGAACATAAAGGCTTCAATCTTTTTTTCCATGGGCCCCGACGCCTCGGGCAGAGCGATACGAAGGATCTTCCGCAGGGGGTTTCTGGCGAAGATGCTGCGTACGCGGGCGCCCGCGACCTACGGGCTGAAAACGCTTCTGTACGGAACGCTTCTCCGGGCGCCGATGATCGTCTCCTCGAACCCCGATATTCTGAAACGGGCGCTGGAGGAAGGACACGACTGCGGCATTCACGGCTGGAACCACGTCCGGTGGCAGGACCGCCTGACGGCGATGTCCCGCGAGGAAATTCGCGTGGAGTTCACGAAGGCCGTGGAGCTTTTTTCCCGCCTCGCGGGCAGGGCCCCCTCAGGCTCCGCGGCGCCGGGCTGGCAGATCTCCACGGACAGCCTGTTCGTCCAGGACGAGCTGGGATTCGCCTACTGCAGCGACGTCCGGGGGAAATTTCCATTTTTGCCGCGCATGAGCGGGGTGACCTTTCGCACGCTCCAGATTCCCTCGACCCTCCCGACGACGGACGAGCTCTGGGGGCTGGGCGGCATGGACGCGGACGCCGTGAAGGAGCGGTGCCTCGACCTGCTGGAGCCCGGTCTGAACGTTCATACCGTCCACGCGGAGATGGAGGGGGGCGTCCTGCGCGACTCCTTCCGGTGTTTTCTCGACTGCTGCATCGAGGGAGAGGTCGGGTTCGTCACCCTCCAGGACGTGGCTCTCCGCCAGAGGGGGCGGACCGGCGTCTGCGACGTCGACATGAAACCCATCACCGGCCGCGCCGGAGAGGTGGCCACGCAAATGACGCAGGGGGAGGCATTCAGGGCCCACGCTTCCTGACTTTGCACGGGCAATCACTCAGGACGATACCGGGGGTTTCAGGGGGGTGAGGGGACACGTCCCCCTGCCCCCTGAGTTAGATTTATCGTGTTAGATTTATAGTGAATGTTTGCGGGGGTCGGGTTATCGACGCCGACGCCGGCCCAGTTCACGAACCAGCATCAGGCGGAATACCTCCGCGAACTCGTCGACGCTGCAGCAGCTCAGGTCGTAGCGGGAGGTGATCCTGTCGTCCGGTTTCGGCGCGTCGACCAGCACGAGCAGGTTGTTGTCCCGAGTGAGCCCCATCAGTTTCGAGACGCGTTCGTACTTGCCCAGAAATTCCTGATATTCGCCCGTTTTTGCCTCGATCCAGAAGATTTTTTCGCCGACCATCAACAGAAAATCGAACTCGAAGTTCTCGTCTTCCGGCAGGAGAATGCGGGGGTTCTTCATGAAGGCGAACGACATGTCGTGCGTGGCCGGGTGCGTGCTCAGGATGGAGACCACGCGGTCGCGGATATAGTGTTCCAGCCATCCGCCCGACAGAAAATTGATGGCGACGGGCGTTCGGTTGAGGCGGGCGACGATCCTGCAGTGCGGCGCGCGCCGGTAGGTGAAGGTCGCCAAAAAACCGGCATCCTGCAACAGTTTACAGAAATTCAGCGTGTGGGTGACGTCCCGCCCCTGATAGCCGATAAGGGAAAATTCGATTTCCTGCCCCGCGTTCAGCGTGGCCTTGAGTCGGGTGTAAAACGGCCGGACCCAGGCGAAGTATCGCCCAAGGAAATTCGCGATCCCGGAGACGCGCGGGGCGAGGTCGGACTCGTCCGGCAGGTGAGTCACGCGAATGCCGCGATTCATCAGGTAAAGCTGGAGGTCCCGCAGCTTTTCCTGAGAAAACGTGGATGGCATACCTTTGGGCACGACCCCGGGAATGGGAAGAAGCTCCTCCGCGGGCTCGTTCGGCCCCAACGTCTTTTTGGGCGCCGTCACGTTCGGCGTCAGCAGCTCGATCTGCCGCCCCCGCTGGGAACTCGACACCGTGCGGATCAGCCCCGCGCTCTCCAGGTTGTCCAGCTGCGCGAGCATCGCGGGCTTTCCGATCCCGAGCGCCTCCGACAGGCGATTGATGCGAAGCAGCCCCTCCTCTCCTCCGCCCAGGACGTCCATCAGAACGAAGAGCATCCCAAGGGGGGCGAATCCCCTGAGCGTCGACATGGCTTGAATCGACGGGAATTCTGCGGGGTCGTAATTCTCCTTTTTCGGCTTTGCCCTCGCCGCTTTCGGCTTTGCCTTCGTCACGGGCTTCGTTTCAGGTGCGGTCAGGGCCGCGTCTCCCGAACGTTTTCCGGTCTCAGGCCCTGCCGGGCCTTTCGCGGGCGGCGTCCCCTCCTCGCGCCTGTCCTCGGGTTTCAAATCCGCTGAGGCGGCATTTTTATTTGTTTTTTTCTTACTTTTGGATTTATCCGAATAATTAGTGGTAATAATATCATTATCGGTATCATTTTCGATATTCCTGCTAAGGGTTTCTTTTTTGTTTCCGGTATTTTTTCCCATACTGATTTTCCTTTCCCCGCATATTGTAGCACGTCTTTATTTTTCGCGATATACTTACCCGATTATTCAATAGAAGTAAACGAGAGAAGTAAACGAGACATGGGGGGGTGCGGGTATGAAGGTAATCGCCGTCACGAGACAATTTTTCCCGAAGTCTGCAAAAAAGCAAAATTAACGGGGTCAGGGGACTGAGTCCCCTGCGGGGTGTGGGGCGGAGCCCCGCGGTTTTAGCGTTTGAGCTTAAGAAGCACAGAACAACGACAGATTTGCATAACCCTGTCGTTTTTATTTTTTAAACATCAACAAAATATACTTAAGCACTTGAAATGCATCTTACATGCGCTTATAATTCATCAACGAACGCAATTTATCAATGTGTAATTTTAACGTTATGCAATGCGTTCGAAATATCGGGGTGAATTTGAAAGGGGTGCAGTAAGGATGAAAAAGTTTCTTTTGGCGTGGTGTGCGGTGCTGCTGGCTGCGGGGATCTGCCAGGGGGCGGATACGATCAAAATCGGCGTCGTCGCCACCATGACGGGACAGAACGCTTTCGGCGGCCAGCTGGAGCTCGAAGGTATGGAACTCGCGAACAAGCTCCACCCGGAGGCTCTGGGGAAGAAGATCGAACTCGTCATCATGGACATGAAAAGCGACAAGGTGGAGTCCGCCAACGCGGCCAGCCGTTTGATCGAGAGCAGCAGGGTCAACGCCATCATCGGGCCCTACGGTTCCTCGGGGACCATGGCGGCCGGCGAGGTGGCCGAGGTCGCCGGCGTTCCCCTGATGGCTACCGCCGCCACCAATCCCCTCGTGACGGAGGGCAAGAAGTACGTTTTCAGGGCCTGTTTCACCGACCCCTTTCAGGGAGAGGCGGGGGCAAACTACGCTTACAACAGTCTGGGATACAGGAAGGCCGCGGTCATGACCGACGTTGCCAGCGACTACGCCGTTGGGCTGGCCAGTTTCTTCAGGTCGAACTTCGTCAAACTTGGCGGCACGATCGTCGCCGACCTGAAATACCAGTCCGGCGACACGGACTTCACGTCCCAGCTCACCGAGATCATCTCCCGGGAACCCGACGTGCTCTTCATCCCCGCTTACTTCGCGGAGGGCGCGATCATCATGAAACAGGGGTTCGAGCTGGGGGCGAAATTCCGCTTCATGGGCGGCGACGCCATGGACAACCCCGAGATCGTGACGCTGGGCGGCGAGGCCGTGGAGGGGTTTCTGCACACCACCTTCGCCTACGATCCCTCCATGCCCGACATGAACGGGGAGGCGAGGGCGTTTACGGAGGCCTGGGCGAAGGAGTACCCCGACAAGGCCCCCAACGCCAACGCGGCCATGGGTTATGACGCTTACGTCCTTCTCTTCCAGGCCATCGTGCGCGCGGGAAAGGACGACCCGAAGTCCATTCGGGACGAGCTGGAAAAGACAAAGGACGTACCGACCGTGACGGGGCTGACCTCCTTCAGCAGTGAAAGCCACGATCCCGTCAAGGACCTGGGCATCGTCGAGATCAAAGACAAAAAAAAGAGCTACATTTACACGATAAAACCGTAATTCTGACGGGCGGGCCCGGGGGCGGCCGCTTCAGCCCCTGAGCCCGCATTTTTTATCCCAAAACGTTCCGGTCATGCTTTGCGGGCGGACTTTTCCGCCGGCTTCAGGGAGATGGCGTCGAGCGTCACGCCATCGAGGTATTTCAAAAAATCCCGGCTGGCGTCCCCGAGGACGGCGCCGAAAAGGCAGTGCTCGAAGGGACACCGGCCGCAGCAGGAGCAAAATTTCATGTTTTCCCGTGGGACGCCCTCGATGGCGTAATAGATGGAGAGAAGGCTGATCTTTTCGGGAAGCCGCTTCAGCTCGAAACCGCCGCCCGGCCCCCGGACGGAGCCGACCAGCCCCTCGTGCCCCAGACGCTGAAAAACCTTCGTCAGATGGGCCTCCGAAACGCCAAGTATTTTGGCCATTTCACGCGCGCTCAGGCGCTTCTTCGAGGCCGCAAGAAGCCCCATTCCGTGAAACCCGAGCGAAACGGCCTCCGATAGCGCAATCACATGACCCGTCAAGGAAGTTCCCCCATTTTTATGCTTTATTTTTATGTTCTGTAATTTACGACTGTCGAAGCTCTTTCGACCTTTACCTGAAGCAACGGTATAGTCATAATGCATATTACGAAATTTTTATCATAAATTTAAGAACCATTTTACCTAATTTGTCGTTTGGGGTATGACATCATAAATCCGAAAAGATTTTTAAGTAATTTTACGAACTTATCGCGTAATCTCCCGCTCCAGGATATAATCAGGACCGGACTGTACTGTCGGGAGTGGATGGCGGGCGGTTACCGCAGGGAGGGTGACGTATGTCGGATTCCATAGAAGCAGAGGTGGTTCTTTCACAGAGCGAGCACCTGCCGGCGGTGGATGTGTGGCTGGTTGTCGATATTTTGCGGGCGACCACCGTCATGGTTCGCTGGTTCGAGGCGGGTGGAGGCGCGCTTTATCCGGCAAAATCCACGGATGACGCCCTGCGCATTGCGAGGGGCCTTGAGGAAATGGGTGAAACACCCCTGCTGATGGGCGAACGGAACGCCGTCGCGCCTCAGGGTTTTGACCTGGGAAACTCTCCGCTCAGCATCACGCGGGAGCTCTGCGGGAAATATTCCTGCGCCGTCATGGCGACGACCAACGGGACGAAGGCCCTGCTGAAGGCCGCCGTCACCGGGGCGCCGGTGCTGGTCGCCTGTGCGCGCAACGTCGTCGCCGCGCTGGACAGGGCTCTTACGAAGGGAAGGCGCATCGGCATTTTCTGCTCGGGTCGGGAAGGTCGCCCCGCCTGGGACGACACCCTGTGCGCGGGCCTGATGGTCTCCTGTCTGGCGGAGCGTTTTTCCGGAATGCATCTGGCGGACGGCGCTCGGCTGGCTCTGCTGGCGTATCAGGGAGCGCGGGATTTCAGGGCATCTCTCGAAACGGCGGATCACGCCCTTTTTCTGAAGCAAATCGGTTTTGAGGACGACATTGCCTGTGCCGCGGAGATCGACGTCGCGCAAAGCGTTCCCGGGCTGCACGAAATTCCCGGGGAGGACGGACCGATGGCCTGTCTGCGGGAGGACTGCGCGCCCCTGACGTCAGAGGCGCACAGTTCTCTGCGAGCCAGCGCTGCCGAAGGTGAAAGCCGCTGAAGCACAGAAGCCGTAACCATCGTCTCTCCGTCAACCTCGTGGATTCCCCGTAAGCGTCCAGGCCCTGAGGGCAGAACCCGTATGGACCCTTTTTTTATCTCCTGTCCACAATAATAAAGAAAAATTAACGGGGTCAGGGGGCTCGTCCCCAGCGGGGTGTGGGGCGGAGCCCCGCGGTTTTGGGCCTGAGCTATTGACCTGAGCCGTTGACGTCGCCCTGTTATGTACCTGAATGTTATAAAACGAAGAAGGTTGTGAAATGAAGACACTGTACCTGGACTGTTTTGCGGGAATCGCCGGCGACATGCTGGCAGGGGCGCTTTTCGAGCTGGTCCCGCATCCGGAGCGATTCGAGGCCGAACTTGCGAAAATGTCGAAGCTGACCTCGGAGGACTATCGGGTTCGCTTTGAAAAAACGGTTAAAAGCGGCATTGCGGGAACTCATTTTTACGTCGATACCCACGAACACCATCCGCACAGGGGCCTGAAGGAGATAGAGGAGATCATCGCCGACAGCTCCCTTTCCCCGCGCGTTCAGCGGGAGTCCATGCGCGCCTTCGCCCTTCTCGCGGAGGCGGAGGCCGCGGTGCACGGCACGACGCCGGATAAAATCCATTTTCACGAGGTCGGCGCCATCGACTCCATCCTGGACATCGTGGGAGCCTTTATCCTTGTCGACATGCTGGACTGGCCGAGGGTTCTCTCTTCGCCCGTCAACGTGGGGTCGGGAACCGTTCGATGCGCGCACGGCGTCCTGCCCGTTCCCGCGCCGGCGACCGAACGCCTGCTGCGCGGCCTCCCGATCTGCTCCCGGGGAGAGCCCATGGAGCGCACGACGCCCACGGGCGCGCTGCTGGTCCGCTGCCTGGCGTCGGCGTTCTGCGACCTTCCCCCCGGAACGGTGCTCGCGTCCGGGTACGGAACGGGGACCCGCGACTCGGACCTGCCGAACGTCCTGCGCGTTCTGCTGATGGACTCTCATCCTTCAGATTCCTGTCCTTCAGATTCCTGCCCTTCGGAGTCCCATCCTTCAAAAGGTGTGGATCACGACCGGGCGGCGCTTCTGGAGAGCAACATCGACGACATGAACCCTCAGGACTACGAATCCGTGACGGAACGCCTTTTTGCGGACGGCGCTCTTGACGTCTGGCTGGAGTCCATCGCCATGAAAAAGGGACGTCCCGGGACGAAGCTCTGCTGTCTCTGCGCTCCGGAAAAAGCCGGGGAGCTTTCCGTCGCGATTTTGTGCGCAACGACGACTCAGGGCGTTAGGAAAACGATGGTTGACCGTACTAAATTATGTTATAAGATAGAAGAACGCACGACGTCCCTGGGGACGATGAGGGTCAAGACCGCGTTTCTGGGCGAAAAGCCGCTGCGCCGCACGCCCGAGTACGACGACCTGAAGCGGCTGGCGGCGGCGGAGGGGCTTTCTTTGCCCGAGGCTCGAAGCCGGATAGCGGGAGAACTGATGCCGTAAGCGTTCAGGCAAAAGAGGGTGACGGCTCTCCGGGCCGATGAGGCATTCTCTCGACCTGAGACTGCGCGATAGTCATATAAATTTTTTGTTGTCTTGCAATTATTGTCTTACATTTCGATATGGGATCGGAGGTTTCCTCGTGGGCGTTATAGTAACTTTTTTGCTGGTGGCGTCGGTTGCCGTCAATGTCTGGCTCCTGAGGCGCAGGGGGTTTCAAAAAAGCCGTTCCGTGCGTTCGGTTCTGCTTCAGGGCATAAGGAACGTCAGGGATCTTGCGACGATACGTCAGGACTTCCAGTCGGTCGTGATGCACGCGGACTCGAAGTCGCTGCTGGGTTTTTCCCTGCCGGGCACGGGGCGTAAATTTATACTGAAGTATTCGGGGGTCCTCATCTGCGGAAACGACCTGTCTCAAATCAGGATTTCCGAGCGCTTTGCCGTCAACCGAATCTGTATAACAGTTCCCCACAGCAGGCTGATCGATCTTTACGCGGACATGAAGAGTGTTCAGGTCTATGACCAGAGATCGGGGATTTTTACGTCCGTGCGCCTCGAGGACCAGAATCGGGAAATCACCGCCAACCTCGAAGAGCTGCGCGGGGAGGTTCTGGGGGGCGACATTCTGCATCGGGCGGACGAGAACACGCGCATGGTGCTGATGTCGATGGCGGCGTCTCTGGGAATGGAGGCCGAGGTTATCTTCGAGGAGTGCGAAGACGATTCCCGGCGCGTGCCCGTCCTGGCGCACTCGAACGTCGAGCGCGCGGAAGCGGCGATGATAAAAGCGTCATAAAAGTCGCAGGCGCTGCCTGTTACGCATTAAAAATGCATTAAAAATGCATTGAAAATGGCTTTTGAAACCGACGCCCCCGCCGGAATATTCTCTCGGCGGGTTTTTTTTATTTTTTATTGGGGGTGCAACGATGAGGCATTCGGGGCGTTTTTTTTACACGAAACGCGCGGGCGTTTTGGCGCTTGGGATTGTGTTGTCTGTAAGCGTTCAGGATCAGGGAATCGGAGTCCGTCCGCCCCTGGAGCTCGCCGCCGCCCCCGCTGCCGCGCTGAGTGTCCGCCGGAGCGACGCTGAACGCACGGAGTGGAGGCGGGTACTGTTCCCTGCGGGACGGGCGGAGGCGGGAGTGCCTGACGTCGCACTGGAGACGGGCGCGTTTCTGGATCGATGCCGGCAGATGGAGGAAATTTTCCCGGACGCCTGGTACGAGCGACTGACGGGGCTTTGCAGGGGGGCGCTCGAGGAGTTTGGAGGCCAGACCCCGGCGCGCGCCGCGTTGCTTCTCGACGAGGTCGAAATCTACACTTTTTGGGCGCTCGACGGATATCTGACCGATCAGGTGAAGGTCTGGACCGCGCGAAGCCTGCTGAACGACTGCGAAGAGGAGCTGAAGGCGTCGGGGCTTTGGGAGGCGGATGCGCTGCTGACCAGCCGGGCGCTGTACCTTCGCGCTTCGATCCACATGCTCGAGGCGCATCGCCGAAACCTCGTTCCCGACGCCGGGGACGTCCTGCCGCTGCTGGAAAGGGCGTGCGGCCTCCTCGCCGGGACGGGCCTGAAGGAGGAGATCGTGGTCCTGCATACGCTGGGGCGCGCCCTTGTCGATCTGGCGTTCGCGGCGGATACCCCGGAGGATCGATCCATCGAGCTGATGGAAAAGGCGTCGTCCACCTTCGAGAAGGCGATCTCGCTTTCCCGGCGGCGGGGGGATTTCATGCTCACGACCCTGATGGCGCAACTGGGCAACACCCTGAACAACATGGGCCTCTGCGAGGCGGCGACGGCGACGCTCAGAGAGGCTCTGACCCGCGTCGGCCCGAGCAGCGAACCGAACCGTTTTCTGGAGCTTCATCTGGACATCGCTCAGGCGCTTACCGACAAATACCTGGAAACTCTCTCAGATGCAGACCTGGACGCGGCCGGGGCGGCGACGGACAGGGCGTTTCTGGTAAGCAACTCCCTGAATTTATGCCAGATCGTCCCCCACGTCCGTTTCAACCTGGCGATGACGCTTTTCACCCTCGCTCAGGAGACGCGCGACCCCAGGCGCAACGAAGAGGCGATTTTCGAGATGGAGAAAACTTTTGCGGCGTGGTCCGCCGATCGCCAGCCCGACCTTTATCTTCTGGCCGTGGACGGGCTGGGTCGTTTTCTGGACGAGCAGGAATCGATGACGCGGGACCGGCGCAGCCTCGACAGAGGCATCGCCATTATCGGCGACGTCCTCGCCAGAGAGAACGAAAAGCATGAAAAGCACGAAAAAAACGCAAAGAACGAGGCAGGCGCGTTTCGCGC